>NZ_JARGYT010000033.1:0-13035 GCF_034470605.1 Candidatus Cyrtobacter comes | reverse complement strand
AAACCCATTCATTGAACGTTTTAATGTCGATCGGAAACAACCTTTTATCCATCTAAATACCATATTTATCGCCTCCAATATAATATTGCATCTTTTCCATTATTTGGCAAAACCTTTGTTAACAGTGCCTATCATGGGAGGCGCAGTACTGGAAGAAGATCCTTTAAGACCCAAGATATTTGTAAATATAACTAATCTAATTGCAGAAGGACTGGATATCCAACAGCCATGGGCTAACATATTGCCACAAGTTTTAACTATGCTTCAAGATGTATTTGAAAAAGTTGCATATACTGGGACTGAGATTCCAGTACTTTTACTCAAAAGGATTGGGCAGTTACAGTACGAACCCCTTGACACATTTGAAAACATGCGAGATCTCGATCTTATAAATGATGCTCAAGAGTATCAAAATCTAGCTAGAGAAAGAAAGAGGGTAGTTTTATATCTTAAAGGGTATATAAAATCTGAAGTTATAAAGAATTTTCAGGAATATAGGCAACGTTATTTTAGCACTATTACAGACCCTGATCTCTTATCACGCGTTTGCTCACTTTTGGATGAAGTGCTTACTTATGATGCAACAGGCAGAGGACTTGCATTTCAACCAGATCCAGAAAAAGCAATATTGCTTCTTGCAGATAAATTGTGCTCAAACACAGCACTTACAGAAGAACAAAAAGCTATAATTTCTAGAAATATAGCACAGGCTTTATATTTATATCGGTATTCTATATACAATAATGAACCATTTTCTCTTGGAAATAGCTCTATATTGAGAGAATTACAAACTGTATTGAGTCAATCGAGAGACGCAAATGATCAGATTATATCGTTACTTGAATTAATAAAATTTGGTTTAGGTGCTAAAATTTATAACAAACCAAGAGTTATAGACTATATTGATGAAGTAGATCAATTATTGCAAACTTATGTTGCTACTGGAGCAGATAGCTTTTTTGCAACATTAGCTAATAATCTACAATCTATGAAAGATTTAGAATTAAAAATTGGTTCTTATATATCAAAAGAAGACATCACTGAACAAAAACATAATAACCTCGGGAGATCTATTATTGCTCAGTTAATCAAAAATGGTTTCACATTTGAGGGATTAGAGCAATTATCTAAAGCATTAGACCTAAACTTACCTACTAACTACCTCACTGATTTAAAATCTTCAGATGATTTTAATGAGCTACACAATCAAATAAAAGAGCACTTAAAAAATACTAACCCACAACCTGTTCAGGACATAGCTCAGAACCTACAAACCCAAGGCTCTCACCAAGCTCAGGATCTTGCTAGACATCAAACTGGTGTATTAGAACCAAAATCCAATGACGCCATAGCTATAAAAGTAACTGATATAATAGCAGAATTAGAGCGAGAGCTTGTAATATACACAACGCTTCCTACCAAATATCAAGGCTATGTAGGGCGATTACAAATTTGCAAAGAGAACAACACGGCAGATGGGCTTATTCAACTTCTTGAGCAGGTTAGTCATGAATTAAAAGAAGAGATCAACCAGAATCCACAATTAAACTCATTAGTTGATATAATGAACGATGGAATTAATAAGTTAAAATGTATATCCAAAGATCAGAATCCAGAAACAAAACACAAGTTACTCCATACTGTTTATAATTTTCTTTGTAATATAATGTGTAATATACACGATAACCAGTACGCCCAAAAACTACTTACCGTGATAAAATGTATTATAAGAAAATGCAAAGAGTTATGTCACTATATTTTAGGCTCTTCGCAAGAACGCAGTTAGGCCGTAACCAGCATTATATAGCTAAATCGCCATAAAAGAGTGCTTAGTTAGCATTGGGTTAAGTGTAGTAAAATGAATCATTATATAATCATTTTATACAGCTTTAACTATATACGGCCCATCCCTCAGCTATTCTTGAAAAACTCATTGCCGAATAAAATCAGCATTTCACTCTGGCCGTAATAATTTATGCTTACTCATAAATCAGAGATTTTATAGCCTAGCCTTTACAGCTTTAGATTTAGCCGCATGAATAAGTTACTGAATGATAGCTAAGATAGTATAAAATGGCGCAACAATACTGCTCTATCGAGCAGCTTCTTAACTCCTATTTTATATGACGTTTTATACTGACTTAGCTATATATCAAGAATCTTTAAAGCGCCCATATTTATACTACAGTTATTTAAATTAACATGTTGGAAATAAGGCTAATAAGCTGTAATGCAAGAAGTATTATGCCACCTCAAATAAAACAGCTATGGCATGACCATAGTTTGCCCTCAGCAAAAATTATGATATCTTTTTTAGTGCCAGCTTAGGGCTAACTTGTTTCCCTTAAATATCAATGACTTTGTCATACTTACTATAATAAAAAAGCGGGAGGCAATACCACCACCCGCCAAGTTATTTAATTTAAAGTCAGTTATTAGAAGCCACCCATATCTCCCATACCGCCCATCTGAGGTGCCCCAGATGATGCATTCTTCTTATCACTATCATCTTCAACAATAATGGCCTCAGATGTTAGTATTAACGAAGCTACGGAAGCAGCACTTTGTAGAGCAGTTCTTACCACTTTAGTAGGATCTATAATTCCGCATGTATTGCAATCTACATACCTCCTCAATCGTGCGTCGAATACTTTCGTATTGTCTTTCAACAGTTCTTGTTCAATAACAGCTATGTTATCGATACCAGCATTATCTAGTATTCTTCTAAACGGTGCAAATAAAGCCCTTTTTACTATTTGAGCGCCTATTTCCTCATCTTCATTTTCAAGCTTTAAGTCGTCTATTAATGCTGTTGATCTAAGAAGAGCACATCCTCCACCAGGTACTATACCCTCAGCTATAGCAGCTTTTGTAGCATTATAAGCATCTTCCACTCTATCCTTCTTCTCCTTTATTTCAGCTTCTGTTATACCGCCAACCTCAAGTATAGCAATACCTCTTGATAATTTTGCAAGGCGCTCTTGCAATTTTTCCTTATCATAATCAGAAGTCGAATCTTCTATTTGATCTTTTATCTGATTACGACGCATTTCTATTGAAGATTCTGAACCAGCACCATTTACTATGGTAGTCTCATCTTTTGTTATAACAACTTTAGCCGCGCTTCCAAGATCTTTTAATGTAATTTTTTCAAGCTTCATACCAATTTCTTCACTGACAAGCTTACCACCAGTCAGTATAGATATGTCCTCAAGCATTGCCTTTCTTCTATCTCCAAAACCTGGAGCTTTAACAGCAGCAACCTTAAGAACACCTCTTAATTTATTAACTACTAATACACTTAAAGCCTCCCCCTCAACATCTTCCGCGATTATAAGAAGCGGTCTACTTGAGCGTGACACTTCCTCTAGGATATGAAGTATTGATTGAGCGGTTGTTATTTTCTTATCAAAAAGAAGAATGTAAGGCTTTTCAAGCTCGCATGTCATCTTCTCAGAATTTGCAAAATGAGGGACAATGAATCCTCTATCGAAGCTCATTCCGTCAACTCTTTTAACACTAAACTCATCATTACTTGTGGCTTCCTGCACTGTAATCACACCATCTTTACCTACTTGCGCGAATGCCTCTGCAATTTTTTGCCCCATAATATGATCTCCAGAAGATATTGTAGCCGCCTCTGCCACTCTTCTCTTATCATCATAGTTGATGCTTTCTGATATCTTCTTCAAATTTGCTACAACTGCAGCCACAGCAGCATCTATACCACGCTTTAGATGCATAGGATTTACATCACTATTAGCATATCTCGCACCAGCTGCAACAAACGCCGCCGCAAGCACTATGCATGTAGTAGTTCCATCACCTGCAGCATCATTAGCTTTATTCGCAGCTTCTTTAATCAGTTGAATTGCTACGTTTTTAAATCTATCTGATATCTCAAGCTCCTTAGCAACACTAACGCCATCTTTGGTACATTTTGGCGCACCAAATGATCTTTCTATTATAACATTTCTACCATTACTACCCAAGGTTGAACCAACAACCTTGCTTATAATGTTCGCGCCTTCAAATAACTCTGAACGCGCAGCCGCACCAAGTAAAAATTTCTTTCTAGACATACTAAACCCTTAAAATATATATAAAAGACTTTTAGGAAATTATAGCTAAGACATCTGATTCTTTCATGATCAGATAATCTTTCCCATCTAGCTTCACCTCAGTCCCACCCCATTTTGCAAATAAGACTTTATCACCCTCTTTAACATAAAGAGGTCTCAACTTACCATCTTCTAGTAGGGCTCCATTACCAACAGCAATAACAACTCCTATTATAGGTTTTTCTTGAGCGGATTCAGGCAAAAATAAACCACCTTTTGTCCTTTCTTCTTGCTCTACTCTTTCCACCATGATTCTATCATGTAGAGGCTTTATGTTTTTCATATTTAACCTAAAACAACATTAACCAATGCATGTCCTATATATTTAAAAGAAAACACACTTCAAGTGCGTTGAAAAAATTTTTCTTATAAAAAGATGTATAAATGCCATGATTTTTTTAGAAATCACAGTAAAAGCAGTTGAATTACGATCTACTAAAAAATGTATCAATAGTCTGACATAGATAATACTAAATTTGGGGCTTAATCAAACTTTTCATGGTAGTCCAGAATCGTCCACAGAACCAAAGCCTTGCGTGGTAAAAATATTATTTCCATAGCCAACAGATTCTATTAATATCTTAGCTATAGTGAGTTAAGCTAGCATAATCTGTAGGCGATATTATTACATATTGTATACGCCACCTCAAATAAACAGCTATATAAAACTTTTCTTATTTTTGATACTAGACGCATCAAACGCTACATAGCTAATCTTGAAAACACGTTAGTTATAATTGAGCTAAGCGTCGCAAAATAACTCATTATGCAGTTAATATATATAGCATTTAGCAATATACGTATTTAAATATCCTAGATATTATGGCAAATAAAAATAGGGAAGTAACAATGCTTTTTTAAGCTATGGACCATCTATGATTAAACCGCAGCAGCACTTGCTGGAATTATAGATGATAAAGGTTATGATAGCACACAACATAATCTTAAGCTCGAATAATAGTATAACTCCAGAAAAACAAAATAGAGCCAAGAATAAATTTAAAATGAGAAAAAGCTTCTTCACGCTTCTTAAAGAAAAATATAAAAACATGATGAGAATGGTTTGATCTTATATCTTACCCGCACCACCAATAAAGGATTATTAATATAAGAGAAAGCAATGTATTTAAATCAGCATATTAATATGTTGTTTTGCTACATGCTAACAGAAGAAGAATATAGCTGTTTTATTTGAGGCAATATAGATAATAAGTAATAATACAACCGATATTACAGCCTATACTAGCTTAAATCACTATAAACTACCAATTCAAGATAGATAAAATCGTCTTTCTTACTCAATTTTATCTTAAAAGCTTAAATGCAGTTCCGGGTTAAAGCTTATATGATTACCGCACTTTGCAAATATGAGTTATGTTGGTTGGTATTTCACAAAATAACCTATGCCAATAGGTCTACAAAACAACCATTTTTGCAAATGGTTGTTTTATAAAATTCCCTGATCACCTTTTATGGTAAATGTAGAAAATTTTGCCTTTTCCAATCTTTGCTTTTATTCTTTCCTCTTGCTCGTATTCTTATAAGGAGATCGTCTAATGTAGTGTGAATCTCTTTATAGTACTTGAAAGCCTATTTATTGTTTCTGATGTATGGTCGTTACAAGTAGCCATACTGGATGTTATATCGCTTCTTATAGATCTTATTGCCTCATCTAACAACGTATCTTTCAATTTTAGCGCATATTTGCGCTTTTTATACTCTATAAATATGAGCGCAGATTTTCTTTTTTTGCTTTTAACACTCTCTAGCTTTGTCTCAGCATGATCTTTGACAGTTTTTGCAGATAGTATAGCGTTACTCCTAATCTGCTCTGCTAATAACTCTGCCTCTACAAGCCTAGTTTTCGCTCTAATAAGCGAATTATTTGCAGAGTTTCGTAGATCCTCCGCCTCAGATATATCATGGTCTAGCAATTCGGATTTATTATCCAATGCCTTAGCAAGAGCCTTACTAGCCGGCTTATAAATTATAAGCACAAACACAATAAAGGAAAGTATTAACGAGATTCCAGCCATAACTAGTATTTACTCACATATTGTTAGAGACTTTGCTCATGATAAAATCTTTCAAATCAGAGACATTCTTAGATAATTTTTTCACATCAGAAGAATACTGCTGAGAAAGCGAAGCCTCTTCTATTCGTATCATCTCTGATACCCCTATATCAACCTCCTTTATCTTTGTATTATAAAAATCTTCAGCTTCACTTTTTGCATTCAAAATTATGGTAGACGCTTCTATTTTTGCATCCGAAAGCAACGAAACTATCCGCTCTTCAATCTCTTTAGCTTTCTCAGAAGCAATCCTAGCCTCATCTCTCATTTCTTGTACATAGTTCCTTCTTATGTAAATAAAATTCCTGACTCTTGGTACAAAAACCACACTCACAAAAGCATAAATGGAGCAGAATGAAATAAAAAGCCAAAAAAGCTGGGAAGTAAAGGTACTAAAATCCAACTGTGGCATAACTAGATAAGTTTATAAACGGTGAAGAATATATACTATTGTATCACAAAAAGAAGTAAAAGAGCTATAAGAAAAGCAAACAAACCCATAGCTTCCGCAAGACCAGCACCTATAAAAGCTCCTTTTGTTAACTCTTGAGTGGCCGAAGGATTCCTAGCAATACTTTTAAGTAGCGCGGAAAAGATAAGACCAACGCCAATAGCCGCACCCATCATTCCAAAAGCCATCAACCCTATTGCTATAAACTTAAAATTTTCCATAAGATAAAAAAGATAAAAAAACGCTAGTGAAGATTAATTGCATCACCAAGATAAACAGAAGAAAGTATTGCAAATATATATGCCTGCAACACCGCGACGAATATTTCAAATCCAGTTAACAATGTCAATAGCGCAAAAGGAAAAAGGAAGAATACACCAGATATAGAAACAAAGCCCGCAATAACCTTAAGCACTATATGCCCAGCCATCATATTAGCTGCTAACCTTATTGAAAGGCTTATAGGCCTTGCTATATATGCAAAAAACTCCACAATAACCAAAAGTGGCAATATATATAGAGGCGCCCCTTCAGGAGCTAAAATCCTAAAATAACCCAAGCCATGTCTTGAAAAACCAACTACGTTGATAATTACAAACAAAAACGAGGCAAGGGCAAAAGTTGTAATGATATGACTAGTTACAGTAAAGGAGAAGGGAATCATGCCAACAATGTTGCACCCTAATACAAAAATAAAAGTTGTGAATATGAGCGGGAAAAATTTATATATATCTTCTTTTTGAGTATCCTTTCCAATCATATTAACGACAACCTCGTATAAAATAGTGGCGAGCGCAGCTGACCTTGTTGTCTTTCTAGTTTTTGAAGGTTTTGTAATTAATATAATAGTAAAAAAAAGTAAGATAAGCGCAACGCTTACAATGCAAGCCAGCGCATAGTTCGTAAAGGAAACATTTACTCCCCAAGCGGTAAACGAGATCACTTTTTTTATAGCGAATTGTGCAAGAGGGTCACCCATATGTCGAATATCAAAAACTTTATTAGCAAAATAGCTTAAAATGCTAATTTTGCCAACTAACAAACTAGATTTAATGCCACCTTAATCGCTCACGCTGTAGAAATATTTAGATATTCTTTGATTATAGCGCACGTACCAAAATATATGTACACAACTCTTATATGAATTCTTCTACCAATCATATATATCTAAACTCTATTTATTCATGTTATAAACGCATAAGCACTTAATTACTCAGCATCAAAATATGATCATTTAAACGGATTCTCCTAGCTATTGGAGTATTTGCTATCATACAACATGTTTCATCATAGCTTTCTATAGAGGAATTCAATTTTTTATAATTTACAAAAACACTTTTCGTAAAAAAAACAAGATGTTTTGCATACGAGTTAGTTAGTGCGATTGAATAGAAAAAGATTATTCTAAAACTACGTATATGATCAAATGCTTCATGTTTTCACTATATTACAAAGTGGTTACTATAATCACCAATTTATAACATAATCAAGACACAAGTAATATTGTGGCACCAATATTACCCAACGATCCACTGGAAATATTTACAATTAGCGGAAGACCTAAATTTGTAATTACTAAGACTACAAACATTTAAAAACAGATATCATGGCGTGCCCTGAAGGATTTGAACCCTCGACCTACAGCTTAGAAGGCTGCTGCTCTATCCGGACTGAGCTAAGAGCACGCAAAGATTAGGCCCGGAAGCTAGAAAACTATCCAACGAAAGTCAATAAGAAAATTTATAAATGATACTAAAAATTAATGTTCAATTAGTTATTGATAGGACTGCAATTGTTTTATACCCAATTCTTATTAAGAAGTTACTATTAAAACTAACTTTTTAAGTTGCCTTGAAGGCAGTAACGGCACAGCTACTTGCTTAGCTCTATAAAAAATCAACAATACCATCACCGTTGCACACACCATCTTAGCGCCGTTTTAAAATTTTCCTACATAATAAAGAAAGTATTCACTACTACATTTCAAATACCTGATTGACAATGTGAGAACAAAGTATTAGATTCGCCCGCCTTATGTGGATTTGGTATGCTTCTGTATGGCTTCTTATTCGGCAGGCACCTCCTTCTTAAAGCACGGCGAACTTAAGAAGAGTTGGTTCATAATTGATGCGCAAGGCAAGACTTTAGGTAGGCTAGCTTCTAGGATAGCCATTGTTTTACGCGGCAAGCATAAATCGTATTTCACCTCTCATATAGATTCAGGTGATAATGTTATTGTTATAAATGCTGCTAAGGTTCGTCTTACTGGAAAGAAACTTGATCAAAATAGCTTTTACTGGCATACTGGATACCCAGGCGGCGTAAAGTCAAGAACGTTTGGGAAGATACTTTCTGGTAAATATCCTGAGCGTCTTCTTATGAATGCTGTTCGTGGTATGATGCCTAAGCAGAGCGCGCTTGCAAGAGCTCAGTTCAAAAAGCTTTATGTGTATGGTGGCGATCAGCATCCCCATTCAGGACAGCAGCCTGAGTCGATAGAATTATAGTTATTTTTTATACGCACAATTTATATGGATTCTAGAAGTTACGGTACAGGAAGAAGAAAAGAAGCCTCAGCAAGGGTCTGGATATCTAGTGGATCAGGGAAAGTAGTTGTTAATAATAAGAGTGCAGAGATTTACTTCGGTAGGGAATGCCTTTTACATTTAGTAAAACAACCTCTAATTGCCACTAATACAATTGATCAGTTTGATGTTTTTTGCACAGTTAGGGGTAGTGGTAAACCATCTCAAGCTGGCGCTGTTAGGCATGGTATTAGTAGGGCCTTAAATGAGGCAAGTGGTTCTTTTAGAGCAGTACTAAAAGCTAACGGTTTCTTAACTAGAGATAGCCGTGCAGTTGAGCGTAAGAAGTATGGCCGTAAAAAAGCTAGAAAAAGCTTCCAGTTTTCTAAACGCTGATTGTTATATCTGGAATTACACCTCTATAGCTTTTAGGAATAAAATATTTGCCTGGCGCTCTTCTACTCGCCGAATATTTACTTTTTATTTTGTGGATTTTTTGCTTAATTCACGGGTTTGGTGTGGAAGCAGCGCTGAGTGGTCTTCAGTTGCTTCTTGTTATGTAGGTGGTGTTTAATATCTTGGCATTTTACTGGCTTATCAAGGTATAAAAGGTAACAAAGCGCCTCTGATTCATTCTTTTATTGGGCTGCCCTAACTCTATAACTGGCTTAGTAGCACTTCTTCTTAAAAAAGCAGCCTGTGTTCTGAATAAAAACTTACCCGCCTCCTTTCCGATTCGCATTATTATCGCACCACATTCTATGGGCCTAATCTTGAAGCTTTGTAGCATATAAAATAACATTTTCATTAACCATCATTGATTGACGTACTAATTGTTTGGCTTTTCTTCATATCCCCTCCATTAACAGAGCTTCTTCCTATATTTTTTTGGAAACTTAAAGTTATTAAGCTGCATTTATAAACCTCTCATGATGATTTTAATCTCGGCACAAATATACATCTTTTACTCCTTAAACAATCTAAATTACACCCTTTGATTTTACTATTGTTAATCTTATAAAGCCGATCTACTGATATCACTTTATTTATTCGCACCTCAATGCTGGCCTCATGTCTTTTAAAAACTCAGGGTACTCGCATACATATTATTACGGTTTCGAAAATTGGGCTATTTTTTGCTATATAGATGAATGGACTGTCCAGTGACCTGGATTTAAAACAATCAAACACGAAATGAATAACAAACAAATAATCTAAAAACCATTTTATGCAAAATTATCTATTGCTTACTAAGTATATCTAGATGATAGATATACAATTTAAAATCACCATAAAAATAACCTAATCTCTAAAAAGAGGCATATCATCTTCTAATATCTAGCTAATTATTTATAATAATATATTGATTATATGTAATAATGTATTACTATAGCGCATAGCAAACTACGCTCTGTAATATTAGATTGATATGGTGTACAAAAATAGCTTATTAACATTATCCACGTTTTGCATTTTGCTTCTTGGCACTAATAGTGCTTTTGCAAGCTGGGGCAGTACAACGGAACGAAGTACCAAAAATCCTTATGACCGCTTGTCGAAATTTACTAATTCTATAGAATTTTATACCCATGAAGATGGTAGTAAATATGCTATTGGCTTTAATGAGTATTATAAAACAGCACTACCATACTCTGAGTATAATACGTTCTTTGAATGCGGGACTACTGATATGGTAATTGTTCCTTCAAAAAGAATATTTGATTTCTATACCAGAGAGGAAAAAAAACACTTATTCCCAAACATACCAATATATAGTTATTCTAATACCACTTGCCAGAATCCAAATCGTGAACAATGTGTTATTGAGGACGCAAAGAAATTATATGAGCTGGTACAGAAGAATAGTTGCGTTAAGTGCGACAACCTTGGTGATGGCCTTGATAATAGCTGCGAGACATTGATTAGGGATTTCAAAGGCTTAGCAAACTATTCTTCCAACACCAATAATGAGATTGGTGCTCAGAATAACAGCACTAGTAACGGCACTAATAACGAAAATAGCCAAACTGATCAATCTTCTGTACCTACAAAAGAAGCGAATGCAGATAAAATTCAACCATTGTTTAATACTACAACTACTGTAGTAAACACAATAACAGTACCTAATGAAAGTAGTGATCTTCCGGCAGCAACAGTATCATCTGGTCAGAAGATTATTGACAAATGTTATAATAAAACATGTAACAAGTATTCCGTTTTTTATGAAAGTGAGTACGTTGCTGATCAACGTTCTGCTACTTATGAGAAAACTGACTCAGATCATAATGCCAAGCAAAATGATCATAAAACACATGATCCATATTCCATTTCTTATAAAAATAAAGACGTTGCTGATCAGTATTTTGCTAATGATGAGAAAACTGACCCAAATAATAATGCCAAGCAAAATGATGAGAAAACATGTGACCAGTACTCCATTCTTTATGGAAATGAGGACGCTGCTGATCAACCTTCTGCTACTGATAAGAAGAAAGGTAGCGAGAAATACGATTTACAAGCTAGTCAAGATCCTATCCATTCACCATTTGCAAAATTCGTTCCTTCTGGAATTATAAAAGCACAGTATAAGAACGTTATAATTGGGCTCGGTCTCTCAGAGATATATAAGACCGTTTCTTGCTCATTATCTTTATCAAATAAAAATCCAATTGAGGTTGGGCTTGAATATACATACGGCGCAGATAAAGCAGGATCCTTTTGATATAAAATTAAACAGAGCTTCAATAAATCTTTCTCGCATGTTCAACATTAGCGAAAAATTTATGATTGGTACAAAAATTCATTTTGGTAATTCTTCTATATCTGTTGATGAACGCAAAGAAAATTTCTTTAGCTTTGGATCATCAATTATTTTCTCATACCATATAAATAAAAATATCAATTTGACTTTTGAAGCTGGTTTTAGAGATGTACATGGTGATATTATATTGAAAGATAAAGTTGTAAATCAGGCTAAAAATACTAGTATAGATTTTGGCGTAAAGTTTGTATTTTAACTATGCACTGTTAATAAACGTTATACTTGATAGCGGCCTATATAAGAAAAGATATGTATGATTCTTGATCCTTAGATCGTATAGTCGCAAGATATAGCTGTTTTATTTGAGATAGATAACATGTAATACTATATTACAGCCTATGCTAATTCAGCTTAAAACCCTATATTAATTAGCTAATAAAATCGATCCGTCTAATTTTGCACCGTTATGAGGGATGGTTGTGCTTTTTTAGCTTCACGCTCATTTTCTTTGAGAGAGCCGCGTAGAAGTTTGCGTTATTTCTTTTCTAATTTTAAGTTAGAGTCGTTTTATTTGAAATAGCATAATATTTCTTGTATTACAATTTATTAGCCTTAAAATAACTATAATTCCTCACTACTTATTTCAGATAAAATACCATCTTTATAAATAGGTATTGTCATAAAAAGATAGATTTTATTATGTGATAGCGTGACAACGTGTGTTAAATGAATGTGCTATGAAGGTGTGTAAATTTTGCTCTAACAAAACCATGATCAAGAATGGTTATAGTCACGCAAAGGTATAGGTGCAAATAATGTGGCAGATTGAACAAAAAATAAAATACTCTCTCAAAGAGAAATACATGTCTGTATCGATGTATCTTAATTCGAGCTAGGATAATGAATATACCGTTTCAGATGATAATACACGGCTGGAGAAGCTGTGGAGAAGGAGGTCAAGAGCATTGGTAAATCACCAAGAGATATTCCTATCTTAGAGAGCTATAGCTAATCCGTTATAAAATGTCATGCTAATTTTGATAAAAATGATATAAATGCTATATAAAGAAAAAATGTCATATCCAATAGAATTTAGAAAGAA
>NZ_JARGYT010000032.1:0-13133 GCF_034470605.1 Candidatus Cyrtobacter comes | reverse complement strand
AGGGCAAAGATATGCAAAAGCTCATAGCAAATGCGGGCCATACCTTGCTTTATCTACCTCCATATTCTCCAAACCTCAATCCTATAGAGAAAAAATGGGCTCAAGCTAAACAAATACGACGCGCAAATCAATGCTTTATTGACGAACTATTTAACACATATATGACATGACATTTTATGACGGATTAGCTATATTTTATAAAATTATTAACCTGTCTCTCGTACTTTTCTCTATTCAAAAATCTCATTTCCAAAGAGGTCTATTCTATGAACAGATCGAAAAAAAATGAACAAAATAGTTTATATTAATGAAATTAGGATCATAGCTATTTTATTTGAGGTAGATAATTTTGCCTATCTTGCAGCTTACTAGCTTTGTTATGCTAATTCAACTTAAATTGTCATACATGCATTTATGGATATTTTATGAAAAGCAAACTGTGTGGTTAAAATACCATCAATTCTTCTCTCTGGCTGCACTTTAATCTTCAACACTACCTAATAATGTCTCCTTATATTTTCTAAAGTCCATTTCATAGTATTTCATTCTTTATGAATTATCCCACTCTATTACTACTTTCCTTTCTACTATAGCACCTATCTTAATAACTGGTTATATCAATATGCTAAAATCTGTACACATGTAGACTTAAACAGTTCTGTCCAATACGCGGACATTGTCTGATTTTTTTTAAGAGTTAGTAAATAAATATTTGTTAATTTTTCATATCTCTCTTTATCTTGCAAGAAATCAGCGCCTGATTTTCTATCAAGAATTTTGACAATTATTATGCAATCATCCAATAGAACAGGTCCTATTATATTGTCAATAGTAGCTTTAGAGAGCTCTGAAGAAAGGCTTTTATGCAATTGTCTGAGTTGTACCCAGCCAATTTCCCCATTATTATGCTTCGAAATACCATATGTAAGTAGTAAATTTTCAAAAGATGTACCACCACTCAGCGATGTTGAAATCTTTTCCATCATTAATTGAGCCTCTTTTTTATTAATCTGTGCAATTGGTATCCTAACTTCTGCAAGTCTTACTACATCATCATCTCTATTTTCTTTTGGTGACTCTCTTAAAATCTTTAAATAAGAATCTAACTCAATACGAGAAATTTCAACTTTTTGTACAGATTTTTCTAGTAGTAGCTGTTTTATAAGACTCTCTTTAATAAAAATCTTGATATCATCTGGTGCTATACCCATCTTTCTCAATTTTTTATGAAACGTAACTATATCTCCACCATCTTGCATTGCAAATGATTCTAGTGCGGCGCTTACATTAGCATCAGTTACTTCTATATGCTCAAAATCGGCTTTGTTCCTTATAATCAATCCTTGAACCAAGCTTTTTAAAGCTTCTTTCTTTAAAAAAAGCTCCTGATCAGGGAGTACTTTATTTGTGTCTATGTTATTCAGGAAGTAAAATAGATCTAGCCTTTTTTTTAAATCTAAATTTGTTATAATTTCGCTTTCTACAATAGCTACAATCTTATGCTCCTGTGCATAACAATACATGCCCATAAAAAATGTTATTATGCAAACCGATATAAATCTAAGATAAATCATAAGATAAGAATCTTGCTAAACTAACAAAATAATTACTATCACCCTTTTTACCAAAACAAAAGATTTTTGCTCTTTTGTTTATAATCTAAAATTGGTTTATCCAATTTTAATTGGAGATCATAATGGGTTAGTTTAATTATAATAAAAATTAATTCTATCGAAAATCCCATTTGCAACATGGGTACCGATACTATTCAATATAGCCCTCTAACCTAAACTAGAGAAAGTACTTCTAGTTTTGACAGCCATCCTATGTTTATAGGATTCTATAACAATACACTTACGCACTGCAGATAATATCATATCCTCTGAGGATAGTAATTTGGCATTATAGAATAGCTCTTTTTCCATCCTTTCGCATAGTACATTTAAATTATTAAGCGAAGTTTCATCTTTGGCAATTTCTAGCAGCGCTACTATTAGTGCGGCGCTGTTCTTCTTTTCTTTACAGGCATCAAACAATGATTTTACATTCTTGGAAGTATTACATAGATTAATTAATAAAAAAAGTACTTGAGAGCATTGCGGAGATGTTTTGGTACCAAGCTCCTTAACTTGAATCTCATTTTGAATTGCTAGAAGAAACTCCTTGTTGCCAAGATTTTTCGATAATATCTCGAAAAATGGTTTATCATGACATGCCTCAAAAACTGCCTCATTAATGTTGCTAATATTTATATCTTTATCACCTAGTATTGCAAAAAGCTCCTGTATCTGACTCTCTATGGTAGAATGAGTATTACGATTGAAGTAATATCTAATATGACTTAGCATATGATTGACGGAGGCTACTTTCATCATGAGCTTTACAAAGAGCAGAGCATTTTGACTCATAATACCATGAAAGTATCTGTAATTGGTTTCTACTTCTATAGCTATAACCACTAATTCCCTATTTAAATAATGAAAACCTTTCTCGTTACTTACATACTGCAGTGATATAAAATTTATTAATTCTTGATCATGGAGGTTGTTAATTATAAAGCATGCAAATTTTGGTGATTTATCACTCAATATTTCAATAATACTATCTATATTATTCATAGTATCCTCGCTTAACTTGCTGAAATTCAGGATGTATTCTGATATCTTGCCATTCATAGTGCGCATATGCTCTTGCACATACCTAGATTTTTCCTTTGGCAAATAAAACGCCTCCTTTCCAAGGCCGATACCTAGAACTATGCTTAAAAGCTCTTTATCAAGATTCTGCTGAATAAATTTATAAAAATAACGATCCGAAAGATTAAGTCTCTCAAATGCCTTACGAGCATCAGGATCGAGTAACTTTAATGTTGCCTCTGCAATTTTCTCAGGATCCCGTTGTTCTTTTATAGAGCTATTAGTTAATGTTTCTCTGAGTATACGTCGTGTCCTAGTAACAGAGCCATCAGATTCTGGCATAATAGGTTTTTTATGTTGTTTATCCTTTTGAGGTACCGCCATTTTACTTTGATCGTAGCCTTCACTTTGTATTGCCTTTATTAGCCCTTCGAATATACTTTGCCACTGTTGTTGATTTTCATTTAACAGCTGTATGAAGGTTGTATATACATCCTCAGAGTCCTTATTAGTAAAATATCTCTGAAGCTCCTCTCGGTTATTGATTTCCTTTACAAGGGCTTCAAGCTTATCATGATTATCATTTGATAAATCAATCAATTCAATATTATTGATTCTATGTAATATAAAATCATGCAATACATTACAGGCTTTAACTTTGCAAAGTATACCTCCAGCCTTTTCCAAATGCTTAGAATCCAAATTTTGTAAAACATCGATATCAAAAGTGTAAAAATATTCTTTTTTATCCCCGAGATTTTTTAAACGAATATATAATTCTTTTTCATCCTCAAAACGTTTTAAACGATCATCTAATTTTTCTACTGAATCACCAGCATTGCCCACAACACCGTGCGTCTTAAAAAACCTATCTAATTCTTCTACTGAATTACCAGCATTGCTCGCACTGTGTGCATTAAAAAACATTTCAAGATTCTTTAAGATGTCAATTTCTAGACTTGCTACATCTCTTAATGAAGCTTTACTTTGTCCTAATACAAAATCTATTAATCTTAGCTCGTCTTCACCCTTTTTGATCAAAAGAGCGGAAATCTCATCTAAATTTGTACTAGAATTCAACTTGGAAAGTATATTTGTATGTTTTTCTAGTGCAATTTGTTCAAACAAATCTATTTGTTCTTCTGTGCTATCATTAGTAATGAAATGCTTTAATATATTTCTATATAGTCCTACATTATCGCTTAGAAGTAAAATTTTAAAAAGCTCTTTATGTTTATATAACTTTATAAAGTTTCTGTTATAAGTAATATTCAGTCTATGAGCGCCATTTGCTTTAAGCCATGAAACGGCTTGAAGAAAAGAGGATAGCTCTAATTCGTCCGGAGAACGCTGAATTAGATAGTGTAATATGTCACCGCCTTTAATGTCACCATTCTTAAAAGTACATAGTTTTTGTATATGATCAGAGTTTAAAGCCTCCCTCCATAATTGCTTTTGTAACTCATTTTGTGATCCTGGCTTTAGAGAATCTTGGTGGAATAGCACGTGACATATAAATTTCCTATCTTCATCATCCGTTAGTGTATTCAGTATAGAAATAGCGTTATGGTTTGCATAGAATGTATTCTCAAATCGTTTTAGATCATCTAAAATCTTTCCTTCAATAAGGAATTTTTTATTGTGGGTTAGTGAATCCATAAGCATCATAAAACGCTCTTCATTCATTCTTAATATTAAATCTGCAAAATGGTTACACTCATCATAATAGATCATGTTCTCCAGTATATTGGATATTATGACAAGATATCCCTCGGCTTTCTTACCATCATTGCTATAATAAATTGCGTTCAATCTTGAATAAATTTCTTCTATTTTTTTATGGAGTAAAACGGCACTTTTTAATGCTCCTTTTCCATAAGATTTGTTAAAATTAAAATTGACCCCATTTATCTCTATTTTCTTTGGTGTCTTATTGCCACCAATACCAGATTTTCTTAATTTTTTATGTATATCATTCTCTCCATAAATTGGTCTAAAATTATCAATAAATCCTTTTAAAGATGAAGCTGTATCCAGAATATAGAATAGCATTTTATTCCATAAATAAGTAATTATTGAATATTCCCTTTTATTGTGGCTAGTTATCTCTTCTTGAGTTCTATATAATTGTGAATATTCTTTTGTATTGCGAATAGCCAGATTTTCTTGAATTGTCTGTAATTGAGATATCTGATCTTTCTTATCAGTTTCAGTCATATCAAAATATAATACGCATCATTATACTACAGTATAAGTTGCATGCTATAATATGAACAACAGAGTTTTTTTATAAACGTTGCTTTAAATAATAATAGATTTACAAAAAACAATGTTCTACTCTGTTAGGATATTAGAATACAGCTCACTAATATTCATAGCGCATTATATATGCTTTTATTTGCAAAGTAATTGGATAGCATGGTTTGAGCCAATATTGGTTTTATATTAAAAATTGCTAATATTGATGCTAATCATTATAAAAATTTTTCATTGCGTCTTGAGTAAGTCTGTAGATGGGGATAAAAATTCTTTCAGATAGCACAATAAATAAAATTGCTGCAGGTGAAGTTGTAGAAAGGCCGCTTTCGGTTATTAAGGAGTTAGTGGAGAATTCTTTAGATGCCGGTGCACGAAATATAACCATCAAAATAGAAAGGGGTGGCCGGACATTGATTTCCGTTGCGGATGATGGATGTGGAATGACGGAAGATGAAGTCCCTCTTTCTTTAACGAGGCACGCAACTTCCAAGTTAGATGAATCAGATATAACCGATATTAAATTTTTTGGATTTAGAGGTGAGGCGCTTCCTTCTATAGCATCAGTAAGCAATATGAAAATATATACATGTAAAGAAGGGGCGCAGCATGGATGGGAATTTGGAATAGAGGGGGGGGTAGAGATATATCAAAAACCATGCAGGGCAGTATGTGGTACTGTAATACAGGTTAGGGATTTATTCTTCTCAACCCCATCAAGACTAAAATTTCTTAAATCTGAATCAAAAGAAACAGCGGCGTGTATAGATCTTGTAGGTAAGCTTGCTATATACAACAAGAATGTTAATTTTGAGTTTTTTGTTAATGATGCACTGTATCTAAAAACATTCTCAGAAGAAAGGATATCAGATGTTATTGGTAAAGATTTTTATAAAAATTCCATAGAAATAAAATGGGAATCCAATGAAATTAATCTCAATGGCATGGTTAGCATACCAACATTTAATCATTCATCTACCAATAAGCAATTTTTCTATGTGAATGGTAGGCCTGTAAAAGATAAGATAATGCAACAGGCCGTACATATATCCTATGCTAATTTAGTGCCGCATAAAAGATACCCTATAGTAGTTCTTTTTATTGAAATAGACCCAAAGCTTGTTGATGTTAATGTGCACCCTACTAAATCAGAAGTAAGATTTTTTGATGAAAGTATAGTAAAAAATTTAATTGTAAAAACAATAAAATCAGTATTAGAAAATACAACAAGCTCCTCTATATTTGAGATAAAATCTAAGAAAGAAGCAGAAATCGGTTACCAAAAGCAGCATACATTTCAGGAGGTTCATGCTTCTGATTTGGAGCAGAGCTTTGAGGTAAAAACGGGCGATTTCAGTAAGAAAAGAGTAGATTTTCAATCACCTGTTATTAGTTTTCCTAGTGATACAATATTAAATTGTGATGAAAAAGATCTAGAAAAACATAAAAAGAAGACATTTGTTAACTTGGAAGCAGGTACGCCAGTTACAAACTTTTTAAAAGAAGGTGATCTAGGCCAAGCAGTATTTCAGATAGATAAAACATATATAATTTCCCAATCTTATCAGGGTCTTGTGATTATTGATCAGCATGCAGCGCATGAGAGGATAACACTTGAAAAAATGAAAAAAGAAATATTGCAATGCAACATAACTCAACAAAAGCTACTTATGCCAATAATCCTTAGTACAAGAATTATTGAAATTCCAAAAAATAATTTAGAATTAATGGGTTTTGAGTTAGATCTTTTAGAAGGTAGCCTTGTATCAGTAAAGGCTATACCATCTATCCTTTCACAGGATCAAGCAATAAACCTGCTAGAGGTTGCGTTTGAAAAGGGGTGCGATGCCGAATATGACATTATTATATATATTGAAGAATTATTTTCAAATATTGCATGTAAAAATAGTATTAAAGCGGGTTCTTCATTGAATATAGAAGAGATGAATAGCATACTCAGAGAAATGGAAAAAACTCCATTTGCCTCTCAATGCAATCATGGAAGACCGACATATAAATTATTAAGTCCAAGAGAACTTAAGCGTATATTTGAAAGGACGTAACATTACATAAAATAAGGATAAAAATAAGGATCATTATCTTACAAGATTTAAGGTCTGATTTAGTAGTCTCAGAATATTCATACTAATAATTTTAAGTATCTCTAAAAAAGCAGAGTAAATTCATACCTACATGTTGAAACATGCATTGAAGTTATGATAAATAAGCGCCGCTATGATGCCGTGATAGCACGCGATACTAAATTATGAAAAATATAACTAGCATTATTACTGATTTTGCTAATCATCAGCTTGGTTCTAACTTTAATGATGATTCTTTTGATATCAATTATTTTTTATCCGATAGGATATATGATGCCAATTTAAGACTAGATAGGGGTACTTTAAAAGTTTATTATTCTGGCTTTGCAGTTTTTATACAAGCTTTGGCGCGTGGGGCTTTTTCTGAAGTTACGTTCTTGGATCTTAGTAATATATTTCTAAGAGACGAAGAATTAAGGTGGTTCGCGGTGGCTTTAAATAATGGGGCCTTGTCTGGACTTATTTCTTTGAATTTGAGTAATAATCAAATTAATGATGGTGGTTTAAGATATCTATCATATTCCTTAATGAAAGGGGCATTATCTGAGCTTGAATGTTTAGATTTAAGTAATAATTGCATCACAACAAATCTACGTATCTATCTAGAGGAGGTTTCTGAAATAAGAAATTTGTTTGGTTTAGAATCTTCAAATTTAGAAAATACAGGTTTTGGCCATTTTATTGCTGCATTAAAATATGGCTGCTTATCAAAGCTCAAATCTTTCAATTTTAGTAATAGCGTTGTTGATGATAGTGTTTTGCAAGGGTTAATAGAGGCGGTGCAGTATGGGGTTTTTCCAGTCCTTGAATCGTTATACATGAATGACTGCCTTCATAAAGTGAGTATAGTAGAGCGTTTTGCAAATTCCTTAAAGTATCTTCCAATCCTAAAATCTTTACATATAAGTTCTAATTTTATAGGAGATGAGGGGCTAGAATATTTGGTAAATGCAGCTAAGTGCTACTATCTTATAATGCTTGAGTATATTGATTTAAGTTCTAATACGATTACCGCCGAGGGTATGAGAAGTTTAGCACATGCTTTAAATGATGACTATTTGTCTAATCTTCAGTTTCTCAAGTTAAATGATAATCTAATTGGGGATAGTGGTTTGAAGTATTGTGCTAAGTATCTAGGGGAATTATCTATTGCTAGCTATCTGAATATTAGCTCTAATCAACTTGGGGATGATGCTTTAGCACATTTTGCAAAACTTCTTAAAAAAGGTAGGTTGTCTGAGATTCAAACATTAGATTTGAGCGGTAATGTAATTGGAGATATTGGGCTGGAATATATAGCAAATAGCGCTATCTATGATGGGACATTACGTTGGCTTAGGGATTTAGATTTAAGCCATAATAGAATTACTGATATAGGCCCATTAGTGGAGGCGTTGCGTGCTGGATGCATGCCGAACCTTGAGTTTATAAATTTAGGTTTTAATTATGTTGATATACCAGAGTTATGGCAGCTAGCAGAATACCTGCTTGCCAATAGAAGGCAAATGGAGGTGCGTATTAACTCATATCAGTTTGAGGACCCTTTAACTAACTTATTGGAGATTAATCCTTATATCTTAATAACGGCTTCAGGACTAACAGAGTATACGCGGTTACTTTTAGATAAGAACAGCTCTCAAGAAATGCTGCTATATAATAAAATTCTTGGTAATATCTATAATAGATGGAATGGAGATTTAAATGATCCTTACTATGTTTCATATACTGGAGATGATCCAGATATTGATGGTGTGTATTTGCATTTTTCAAAAGATCATCCTGTATTGCCTTCAGAAAATCTTATATGGAGGGAGAATATATTTCCTATCTTGGGTATAAAAAAGCATTCTGGATTTGAAACACCTAATGGTCAGCTTATTAGTACTGAAATCATTTCAATCATTGCTCAATTTCTAGATCCGCTGGAGATGATGCATGCAAGGATCAATGAGACCAGTAATAAAAGTATGGCTGATAGAGGTTGGTATTCAGAAGATGATATCTCTATATTATTAAGCACTTACCTTTCCACAGATAGGTATTCTGTTATAGCGCAAACTCAAATTGAGGATAATGATTTGCTCACAGAAAATATTAATATGGCGCTAGAAACTGTCCTAAATGGTCGCGTTGCTATAATGCCTATACATGTAAGTGGTAATCATTGGGTAGCTGCAATGTTCAGACCTCTAGATGGTGGTGCTGTTCAGGTGCTATATATAGATTCTTTGGGAATGGTATCACGAGGGGCGCGAGCTAATTTTGTATCGTTTGAGAGTGCGGTGGAGGGTGCGAGAGATATTGTTGATAATCTAGAGATTATTAATCTATCTCATGTTCAGCAATTAAATGGGTATGACTGTGCTAGGTTTGCTGTTGCTAATATGCTCAAATTAGCTGATCTTGAGGATCAGCTCAATAATTTACAGGATCATCAAGGAATAAACAGAATAATCCATATGCTGCCAGATCAAAGAGATGTGGATAATATTAGGGAGCAATATTCTCATGTTATTGCACATGCTGAAGAACATAGAGCACAACTTTCATCCCGCACAGATCCTAATCTTACAAATGATATGAATGAGAATGTTATGGAGTTGGTTCATGATATGAGCATCCTAACAGTAGTTGGAGAAGTGGGTGAAGTATCTTCAACTTATAGTTATGTGTTACATAACAATATTCATAACAGCTACGATAACCTATAATATTTTATATCGATGATTTTGCTCATGATATACAGGCAAAGATAATAATACAATTATGATTGTGATATTAGTGGGGTAGTTCGCTAAATGCTTTGATAATGTACCGCTATAGTTATAATTAGCTAAATAGTGGGTGTCTGTGAATCCCGTGGATATTTCGGTGGGATTTTTCTATGAGAATGATATAGGCAATATTATCTATAGCCAAAGCAGTATAAAATGATTACATAAAAAGTAATTTTGCTAAACCTAATCAAATGATAACTAAGGTATTTTAAAAATTAATCATGTGCCATTTTTATGACGCTTTAGCTATATCGATGCTGCATCAAATAAAACATCTATAGTATCTGGAATAAATAATATAATTTCAAGTTCATACTATGCGGCTTATAATATTATTAGTAACATTACCTATAATTGAGTATTTTAGTGATAATGCAGGTTGATACACTCTGCATTTTATGAGAGAATGATTCCGTTTCTTAACATAATTATTAGTAGTTTTATTATGCAACTTTTTTCTAAAAAAGATCCACAAGTCGTTCCAGCTGCTCCTGAAGTAGGGCGTACTTCGTGGTTCTCATCTATAGTTCAGTTTCCAATAACACTCGCAAAGGGAGCTGTTAAACCTTTTATCAAGGGTCATCCTATCATAATTACGGGCTTTGGTGCGGCTTACTTTCTAAAGGTATATAACGGTAGTAAAACGGAATTCATGCCGCAGTTGAAAATTTTATTTAACGACTTAATGTCTCCCTCTAGAATAACAGATTCGTATAGTGGTTTGACAAAAGGGCAAGTTGCTCTTAGCGCCGCTAAATACCTTGCTGCTGGTTATGTAAGTGTATTTCTCGCACAGAAGGCGTGGGACTTTTTATCACAAAAAGTACACCATCATGATTTACATGAGTTAGAGCTTTATGGCCGTGGTTTTGATAATGGGGTGAAAGTAGGGCTGTCTAATCCATTGCACTGTATAGAAGAAGCTCTTAATGCGCAGGGGGAGATAATAAAGTTACTTATAAATAGACTTAATCAACAAGATACTTCAAAAAAGGGGGACAACCTAGTAGCTTCAAGTGATCAACAGGCAGAGCTTAGTGCGGTTGATCTAGAAGATCTAGAGATAGCGTGATTTAATCTTTCTCTATATATAGGAACCCATCTTTTGTTAAAGGGTGGTTTTTGAGTTGATAAATAACTAAATATTCAGGAATGAGCAGTAAAATATCACTGTCTTAATTAATAATTTTCAAGATTATTTGCTGAATTTATGAAAGCAGCTAGCTTTTTCAGCTAGTTGCTTACTTATTTTACAATCACACAAAAAAAAAGAGATGCACAGGCAAAAACCATGCATCTTTTCTCCATTCGGCTTAATATATCGCTTACTGGCAATATATTGAGCAGGCGTCAAAAAAGTACCAATAATGTTCAAACTTAATCACTTCAATTAAATCTTTCGCAAAAAGAGATAAGATGATTGCAAAATCAACATGATCATATCAATATTAATATATTGGTTATATATGTACTTGGTTATGAGCTCTGATTGGTTAAGAAGTAGTGTTGAATTTATTGCGCTAATCAAAGAAACCGTCAAAACCACAACAAAAGAAACTGTTAATGAGATTAGAAATGAACCAAAAATTCTAGCTGAAATTATTATGTTGCTGGAAGGAACAATAAACGAAATTACATTTTTATATGGGATAGGAACTAATATCCTTAAAAATACAAAAGATAAAAATGGTAATGAGATCTATTTTGGTGGCTTATTAGATTTGTTCATAAATGGTTTTTATGATGGTATTAGATTATCCGCACCTAATGTTGCACTTGATCAGGGTATAGCACAAGCTATAGAGCAAGGGGCTGAGCAACAGCTAAATTCCATCTATAACCCAACAAAAATTTTGGATGAAATAAAGAATAAGTATAACATCAAGAAAACAAAAATAGATAAAAGTTTAAATGACTTAAAAGATGTGAATATTAAAGATGCTTTGCTTAGGGAGGATATATTTCCTCAAAATCTTATAAAGAAGGTAATTCATAAAAATTACATTCAAGACCCACAACCATCAAAAATATTATCTCAGACCATAGTGATTTTAGAAGGAGCAAAGGCTGTTATTGATACTGGGGCATCAATAACTATAAGCGGAATACCATCTATTGGTCATAAAATTGGGGCAACTGTTGGATTTCTCTGCACATACCTTCCAGCTGGTGAGGAGATGATAAGAGATGCAATAGAAACATCATTAAAAACATATATTAATAACCAGCATGCTCGTGATACTTTTTCCAAATATCTAGCATTTTCTTTTATAAAAGATGTGATATCGCTAATTATTTCATTAGTAATAGCGCCGCAACTGAATTTCTTCAGGGCGGGGATAGCTGGTGTATATGAGGGCCTTACTGAGGAGTCTATAAAAGAACACATTCATATCAAAGATCTAGAACAGAAAATTGGACTTGTACCTAAGATTTTGGAGAATATAAAAAGTGGAAATTATACTGATTTTGATACAGTACAAAAGGAAATAGTAGCGAAAATAAAGGAAATATCAAAGCAAGAAAATGATCTGCAAGGTGATAAAGGCCTATCTTATCAGCAAAACCTAATCAAGCAGTTAAAAAATCAAATCAACAATATACAACAAGGTGATAAAGATATTAATAAACTGGAGAAGGAGCTAGAAGTAATTTCACAAGATGGTTATATCAAAGGGCTGTGCCTAAACCTACTTGCAGAAAAAAATAGCCTTGAGAGTGAGTTTCAACTAATACACGAAGCTGCGCGCTTGGGAAATACCTTAATCCCTATATTAAATAACGATAATATTAGCAAAATCGAACATATAAAACAAAACCTTCTAAGCAGTTTACCAAAAATGGAAAAGGAATTACTTAAACTGCAAATAGCTGAAAAAGAATCAATACTGCATCATGAGAAATTTGATAAAGAAAATACACCACGTTTATTTGCTCAATATGAGGAATTGCAATCAAAACTTGCTGATTTAGATACATGGAAGAGCTATTGTACTGAAATAATCGAGCAACAAATTAGAGATTATAAGACTGCTAAAAATACTCAAATAGAGTTAGGCACTGTTAACAAAGGTTTTGCCAAATAATGGAAAAGATGCAATATTATATTGGAGGCGATAAATATGGTATTTAGATGGATAAAAGGTTGTTTCCGATCGACATTAAAACGTTCAATGAATGGGTTTTGGGGATCATAGAGCAAAGCTATATATGGAAAGGTAGACCACCTTCGATCAGTCATTACAAGGTGTTTTGCGCTATATTAGGCACTGTTAACAAAGGTTTTGCCAAATAATGGAAAAGATGCAATATTATATTGGAGGCGATAAATATGGTATTTAGATGGATAAAAGGTTGTTTCC
>NZ_JARGYT010000031.1:0-13226 GCF_034470605.1 Candidatus Cyrtobacter comes | reverse complement strand
GGAAACAACCTTTTATCCATCTAAATACCATATTTATCGCCTCCAATATAATATTGCATCTTTTCCATTATTTGGCAAAACCTTTGTTAACAGTGCCTATAAACAATAACTTGTGTTTTTAATGTGCACTTCCTCTTTTTTACATTGTCATGCATAGATATATAGCGCCAAATCTCTAAACCTCCATATAGTCATCCTGAGCATGAATTTAGAGTAACGTTTCCTGAAAATCCCAGAAGCAAATTGAACAAAACTTATTAAAAATAAATCGAAATATTTTTAATATGGTTTTGTATGAGGAAATTTAGACATTTTAGTGTAGAAGAAAGGTATGAGATTAAGAGGATGAGAGATACAAACATATAGATCAATTACAAAAGAGCTAAAAAGAGCCCATAGTGGAATCTACACCGAGATTAATAGGAATAAAGGTAATAGTGTGTATATGCCTTGTGTTGCTCAGAAAAAATATGAAGCAAGATTACATGAAGCAGATGGGCTAAGAATTGAGAAGAAGCATGCCCTTAAAGAGTATGTCATTTGATAAATTGAAAAATGATAGTTGGTCACCCGATGCTATAGCAGGGAGATTAAAAATGGAAAATAGTGCACATAAGATTAGGAGTATATATCAATTTATATATACCTCTCCAATTACAAAGAAATTGAGACTTCATTAATATCTTACAACAATAAGATTAGGTAGACAAACCGGAGGAAGAAGGATAGCAAGGGTAACAATTCTATCTAGAACATCTGTGCGTAAAAGAGATGTAATAGCTACACAGAAAGTAGAAATAGGACATTTTGAAGGAGATTTGACCTTTCATAAAGGCAACAAAAGCGGCAATATTGGCTGTATGGTCGATAAGTTAAGCCAAAAAATATTTTGGGTGAAAAACCGTTCTAAATGTAGTGTTACTGCTGGTTTTATAAAAAGATGAAGGAGCTATAAAAGAAATTTAGAAAGATTTTTACTATGGATAAAGAGTTTGTAGGGCATATAGATGTTAGGATTTAACACATATTTTTATGATGCATATAAGCCAATGCAAAAAGCTCTTATTGAAAAATGAATTGTATGCTGCATAGGATTTTGCCTAAAAGCATTGATATTACAACTATTACTCAGGCAATGCTTGACAAAGCTGCTGATACTTTGAATAATTTGCCAAGAAAAGTATTGGGCTACAAAACCCCTAATGAAATGTGGGCTCAATTTGTATAGGTTTTATTCAATTTAGGCCTAGAATTTTCACTCTAAATGCATGCTCAGGATGACTATATGGAGGTTCAGAGATTTAGCGCTATATCTCTATGCATGACAATTGAGGCTAATATCGTTTTATTAGATGGAGTGATAAAGGAATGCAGCTGCTGGAAAAATTGATTAATGTTTCAGATTACGTATGGATAATGATAAACGCAAGCCATGTAAAGGTTCACCCACATTAGAGACTCGATAAAAACTGAGCGAAAACAACAGACAATCTCGAAATACAGAAGTGATTACCTTAAAAATTGATTCTTAATAGAAAGAATTAGATATGGCAGTAACTTTGCCAATACAATATTCTTACCAAAAAAGCTATTAATAATAGGTATAACTATACCTTAAGAGATCAGACCTGGCAATAACCTACTCTCCCACACAAAAAGTGCAGTACCATCGGCGATGAGAGCCTTAACTTCTGAGTTCGGAATGGGTTCAGGTGTTTTTCTCTCTCTATGGTCACCAGGCCAGATCTCTTAAGGGTAGCTAACCAACTTAAAGAAATCGTGAAAAATAGAATAATAAATCAGAAACGAAATAGAAGTGCTTAGCACTGCAGGCAAGCAGCAAAGCTACAAAAAGCAAAATTAAAGTCAATCGTGCTATTAGTACTGGTTAGCTCAATAGATTGCTCTACTTACACACCCAGCCTATCAACGTGGTAGTCTTCCACGGCACTGATAGGGAAAACTAGTTTTGAGGCAGGCTTCCCGCTTAGATGCTTTCAGCGGTTATCCCTTCCGTACTTAGCTACCCAGCGTTGCACTTGGCAGAACAACTGGTACACCATAGGTACGTCCAACCTGGTCCTCTCGTACTAAGGTCAGGCCCTCTCAATTTTCCTTACACACACGGCAGATAGGGACCGAACTGTCTCACGACGTTCTGAACCCAGCTCGCGTACCGCTTTAATTGGCGAACAGCCAAACCCTTGGGACCTTCTCCAGCCCCAGGATGCGATGAGCCGACATCGAGGTGCCAAACGAACTCGTCGATATGGACTCTTGGAGTTCATCAGCCTGTTATCCCCGGAGTACCTTTTATCCGTTGAGTGATGGCCCTTCCACACAGAACCACCAGATCACTATGACCGACTTTCGTCTCTGCTCGATTTGTCAATCTTGCAGTTAGGCAGGCTTTTGCCATTGCACTCGACGGCTGATTTCCAACCAGCCTGAGCCTACCTTCGCGCGCCTCCGTTACTCTTTAGGAGGCGGCCGCCCCAGCCAAACTACCCACCATGCACTGTCTCAGAACCGGATTCACGGCCCTTGGTTAGACAACAAAAACAAGAAGGGTGGTATTTCAAGGTTGGCTCCACAAAAGCTAGCGCTTCTGCTTCATCGCCTCCCACCTATCCTACACATCCTGTTTCTGTTGCCAATGCAAAGCTATAGTAAAGGTTCACGGGGTCTTTCCGTCTAACCGCGTGTACTCAGCATTTTCACTGAGAATTCAATTTCACTGAGTTGATGTTGGAGACAATGGAGCAGTCGTTACGCCATTCATGCGCGTCGGAACTTACCCGACAAGGAATTTCGCTACCTTAGGACCGTCACAGTTACGGCCGCCGTTTACTGGGGCTTCAGCTCGAAGCTTGCACATCTCACATTAACCTTCCAGCACTGGGCAGGCGTCAGGCCTTATACTTCCTCTTACGGAGTTTGCAAAGCCCTGTGTTTTAGATAAACAGTCGCCACTCCCTGGTATGTGCCACCACCGCCTAGTTACCTAAGCAATGGCCATCTTTATCCCGAAGTTACAGATGCAATTTGTCTAGTTCCTTCAACATCATTCTCTCTACGCCTTGGTATACTCTACCAGCCCACCAGTGTCGGTTTTGGTACGACCTTATTGCTGAAGCTATTTCCAGGAAGTTCCAGGCTGCAGTTAGAATCCAATAACCAACTACAACTTTCGACCTTCGTCACTTTCAGCAGGCTCACGAATATTAACGTGATTCCCATCGACTACGCCTCTCGGCCTTGCCTTAGGGGTCGGCTAACCCCACGCAGATTAACTTTACGTAGGAAACCTTGGGCTTTCGGCGGGAATGTTTCTCACATTCCTTTACGTTACTCATGTCAGCATTCTCACTTGTGATATCTCCAGCATACCTTACGATACACCTTCACAGACTTACACAACGCTCCGCTACCGCTCCTTTTAAAAAATAAAAGAAGCCCGCAACTTCGGTGCATAGTTTAGCCCCGTTATATTTTAGGCGCAAAATCGCTTGTTTAGACTAGTGAGCTGTTACGCTTTCTTTAAAGGATGGCTGCTTCTAAGCCAACCTCCTAGCTGTCATGGCGTTTTCACATCCTTTCACACTTAACTATGTCTTAGGGACCTTAGATGGCGGTCTGGGCTCTTCCCCTCTCGGCTATGGATCTTAGCACCCACAGCCTGGCTGCTGTTCTATACACATTAGTATTCGGAGTTTGATTAGGTTTGGTAGCGCTTTGGGCGCCCCTAGCCTATTCAGTGCTCTACCCCTAATGAAGAATAAACAACGCTCTACCTAAATAGATTTCGCGGAGAACCAGCTATCTCCGGGTTTGATTGGCCTTTCACCCCTATCCACAAGTCATCCAACAATATTGCAACATTGACTGGTTCGGCCCTCCATTGAATTTTACTCCAACTTCAGCCTGCTCATGGATAGATCACCCGGTTTCGGGTCTAATACATACAACTAATTCGCTCTATTAAAACTCGCTTTCGCTACGGCTACACCTAACGGCTTAACCTTGCTGCATACATTAACTCGCTGACTCATTATACAAGAGGTACGCCGTCACAATTTAAAGCCCCTAAAGACTTTAAAAAGCTCCGACTGCTTGTAAGCATTTGGTTTCAGGGTCTATTTCACTCCCCTTATAGGGGTTCTTTTCACCTTTCCTTCACAGTACTCGTCCACTATCGGTCAATAGGTAGTACTTAGGCTTGGAGGGTGGTCCCCCCACGTTCAGACAAGGTTTCACGTGCCTCGCCTTACTCGAATCTCTAAAGAACACTTTACCCATACGCGGCTATCACGCTTTATTGCTGTCTTTTCCAAGACATTCTGGTTTTGTTCTTTAGAGCATTGGCCTGGTCCGCTTTCGCTCGTCACTACTAACGGAGTCTCTGTTGATGTCCTTTCCTCTGGGTACTTAGATATTTCAGTTCCCCAGGTTCGCTCACCTTTACTATTTTATTCATAAAGGCGTACCGGCAAAAGCCGGTGGGTTCTCCCATTCGGAAATCTGCGGATCAAAGATTGTTGACATCTCCCCACAGCTTATCGCAGCCTGCCACGTCCTTCATCGCCTCCTATTGCCAAGGCATCCACCAAATGCTCTTATTATACTTAAATGATGCTGATTGAAGCTAAGCTAGCTCACTTACAGAACTAAGCATATCTACCAATCATCTCTCAGATTTATTAAACTATTTTATTCACAATCTCAAAAGAAGCAGCTGACGAATCAGCTGAGGTCCGAGTTTATACATTCACATCCGGAAGCTGTCAACAACAAATTTAAGAACAACTATAAATTTGTTATTATTAGCATTTTAAGTTTTCAACCTGATATCTAGATTAATAAACAAAACCCTTACTATGTGCCCGAGCAAGCAATTAAAAATCCCAAAATATCTATTACTTTCTTTTCACTTCACAGCCTAATTATATTGAATGCACATATATGGTTGTTCTGCCGTTTTCAAGTTTGAGCCATTCCGGCCTCGGACATACAATAGGGTAACGCAAATGATGATATACACTGCAATCTGCGGATTATATGCATCACATCAATAAATAATACTATGCATATAGCGCCATATGCTATGCAAATTATCTAACAAAAGGAAACTATAGATGATGGCCATATAAATAAGTTATTCAATTGCACGCAAGAATAATTATAATTTCACACGCCATATTATTTATATATCATGCAAAACTCAACACCCGATACGGAGCTCACCGCCACGCAAAGAACCACAAAATTAGATCACCTAACTCTATTAAGGTAGTATTGGATAATTATAGTCAAATTGGTATATTTTTGTTACAAGTGGTTTTTCAAAGCTTAAAGAGAAAAGAACGTGTTAATATGTAAGCATTGTGGATGTAATAATATTATTAAAGACGGGATTGTATAGAGCATAGCTACAAAGAATGTAATAGAACTTTTTGAGAAAAAGATTCTAGAGCGAAGCATGATTTAATAAAGTATTATTTATATGGGCCGATATTTAGAATGGAAAATGACGCCTTCAATAATAGATTGGATCAGAGATTATACAAAGATCATCCATAATAATGTGAATAATATTACAAAAAATTTAAAAGATGTGCAAATTCTTAAGATAGTTTGCCAAAAAAACTAATAAAGCCGGCTTGCCGTTGATATACTAAGGAATGAAATTATTGATTTTGAAGCAATAACCAAAAGAAATTTTAACGGATATTCAGCATAGCTTTAAGGATTAAACCTAAACATAAAATCATGGAGATTGATGGATATTGCACTAAATACAAGGTATATTGTAACAAAGACAGCCTTTTGTATAATCAAAAAATTCAAAACATCTTTTAGCAATGTTCGGCAGCAACACAATATGCCTTTCAAGGTAATTGATATGATCAATTACTCTATTTTATTACATTTTAATAAACAATTATTGCCTCCTATACATTATAACACTCGAGTCTTGGATTTATACCTTTGCAAACCATCGGACACTTCACCACCACAACCTTTGCAACAACCAATAATGATTCCATTATATCAGATATAACCTACGGATCAATTATTTGTTTATCAATAACATACCGCTCAACAAAGCTCTGTATCATTGACAACTTAAATGTATTTATATTACCTTAATTAGAGTATGGGTTAAAAGGTAGTGGTGATGGTTTTTGTTTTTCTCTTTTTGTCTTTATCCGCATTAATTAAAAATGAAAGATTTTCTTTCTTCTTTTTTTATACAAGTTTTGCTACTGGGATATTTTGGTTTGTATACCACACAACCGATCAATTAAATCTATCTTTTTAAGATAAAAATAATATGGCTATACATAATATGGCTACGATAATATGGTAAAAAAAAATCTTAACGCACTATTGCTTATTGCGCTTAGCGCAATTGTCTCTAACGTGATTGCATTGTTGTTTCAGTTTTTATATCATGAGATACCATGTCCATTATGTCTACTGCAGCGTTTTGGGCTTCTAGCTATAGCATATGGAGCAATTATAGGGCTTAGATCCCATGGTACTTTTAGACATCTTGTGATTATTTTGATCTCAAGTTTGTTTACATTGGCTGTAGGATTAAGGCAGGTTTTTTTGCACATACTACCAAATGATAAGGGTTATGGCACATTGTTTTTTGGATTACATTTCTATACTTGGTCTGCAATCCTATCTTTTTCATTAATTATCATATTAGCCATAGCGCCGCTATTAGATAGAATAAATCTAACGAAATACATTGCAGCAAAATTTATAACTAAGATTCAAAATTTTATCTATGATGTTTTTATACTATTGTGCATCACAAATGTTATAATGACCTTCTTAGGATGCGGCATTACTGGATGCCCAGATGATCCTGTAAATTACCAATACCTACCCTCACACTGAAGCAAGATATTGCGCAACATTGTATTGCTAAATAACAACTAAGAGTGACAAGTTTTTGTTGAAACACAAAACTAGAAAGCTTCATATCCATAACCTTGTTTTGCGACCAAATCTAGCAAAGTAATATCTTATGAAGGAATGTTGGCCCAAGATGCTTCTGGCTTTGTTATACCTTAGTGCTAATTTAGGTAGTGATGGATAGCTATTTAATTGAAATTTTGTGAAAAGCTATCGCTACAAAGTAGCATTATATCACGAAAAATTAGCAAATATCAGGAAAATACTGAATTTAACCATTCTTATGTTTTTTAATAAGGATTAAAGTTATTCTATACATCTGCACTGCCCTGATTTATACTTCGAGTAAGCATCATACTTTCATCGATATATAATAAAAGCTTATCCTGGTCACCATATCGAAATAGGTTCTAAAATCTCGGCGTCTACTCACTTAAGATGCAAATATTCCTGTTTCGGCCAATAGCAAACCCTACATAGGCACGGTTTTTTATAATAAATAAGTAATTGCTCAATTGGCAATTAGAAAGAATCTCTCGAATTATTTAAGCGCGCTAGAAGATCATCCACTATGACAAGATATACCCTAAACGAAGCTAAAGCTCCTGATGATATAAAGAATATAGAATTAGATGGGATTTTTACTTATTGTCAAAAAAACTAACAAAACCTGGCTTTCTGTTGAGATGGACAGAAATAATGCTACTGATTTCGAAATATAACTTTCTATACGTGAGAGATTTTAACTTATCTCTACTAATGGCTTTAGAGGAACAACAGAGGAGAAATATGAGCTGCAGCGATCATTATCAAGTTTTATGGGAAATTGCTACAAGCATTATTTTGCAAAATCTGAGACTACTTTAGTTAAGTCATTTCATTCTTGAATATGGGGCTTTAGTTGAATAATTTCACTATTGAATGGGACTATTAAATTAAGTTTAATAGTAAAACAAAAGATTATCATATCCTCTAGATTTCCCCCTATATTACTTTTTAATAATACAATATAGGGGACACGTATAAATAAGGATAATAAATCATTGCACAAATCTGATAATTGCCATTGGAGCAGAATCACCTTGTCTATATCCTGTCCTTACTATACTCGTATATCCACCAGGCCTATTAATAAAGATTGGCGCAACCTGGGAAAATAATGTTTTCACAATATCCATATCACCTCTAAAAAACGAAATAGCCCTCCTCCTTGCAGCAAGAGTATCATTTCTAGCTAAGGTAATAATTTTTTCAACCACGGGCCTCAGATCCTTTGCCTTATATAGGGTCGTCTCTATATTTCCATGTAGAATTAGCGACTTAGTAAGATTCATAAGCATAGATAACCTATGTGCAGTACCCCTAGAAAATTTCCTACCTTTTATTTTGTGCCTCATAATAACCTATTTATTAACATACTTCTTTATCATATCCTCAATGTCCTCCAGCGGCCACTCACAAGGAAGCGACATCCCTAAACATAAACCCATTGACGAAAGAACCTCCTTTATTTCATTTAAGGATTTCCTCCCAAAGTTAGGGGTTTGAAGAAGCTTAGATTCATCTTTAATAACTATATCGCCAACATAAGTAATATTAGCATTTTTTAGACAATTATTAGATCTTACAGAAAGCTCTAAATCATCTATCTTTACACATAACTTAGATAACAAAGCCACATCTACATGCGGCATATCAGCCTCAGATTTTTCTTTTGACAACTCGATACTTGCCAATGGCAAGTTAAGTAAAAACACAGATAAATGATCACGCAAAACAGTGGCTGCGGTATCTAAAACCCTGTCATGCTGCACAGACCCATTAGTCTCCACAACAAGGGTAAGCTTATCAAATTCCGTATCCGCACCAATCCGACTCCTATCAACACTAAAAGAGACCCTCTTCACAGGACAAAATGTAGCATCAAGCGGAATAGCACCAACACCAAGATTACTAGCTAAACGTACATTAGAGCTCGCAGAGACGTATCCAAAACCAGAAGACACCAATATCTCCAACTCTAAAACAGCCTTAGGCCCTATGTGACATATAGTAAAATCTTTGTTTATTACATCAACACCAGCAGGACAACTAATCATTCCAGCAGTAACTCTAACTATTTCGTTTGTATTATTTGAACACTCCAACTTTAACTTCTTCTCATCATGAACGGATGATACTACGACTTTTTTCAAATTCAAGATCATGGATGTGACATCCTCCTTTATACCCTGTATAGAGGAAAACTCATGCGCCAAACTATCAAACTTTATTGCAGTCACCGCACACCCCTTCAAGGAAGAAAACATCACCCTTCTCATTGCGTTACCTATAGTATATCCAAGGCCGGAAGGTAATGGCTCCAACTTGAACACAGCAGAATCACCATCCATCTTATCAAGATAATAGGATGGAGATCTCACAACCACAGATGGCACTATAGAATCGATAGTGCCTTCATTAATTTCCAGCATAAAATGAACAGTACAAACTTACATTTATATATCACACACGACGCCTATTAGGCGGCCTACATCCGTTATACGGAACACCAGTACAGTCCTGTATAGATGTTATAACAAGATACGAAGAAAGAGCCCTAACTGCAGACTCTCTAGCCATACCAGGCCCCCTTAAAACAACAGAAGCAGTCTTCATCCCAAGCCCAACAGCCTTTTTAGCAGCATCTTCAGCCGCAACTCTCGCAGCATATGGCGTAGATTTTCTAGAACCTTTAAAATTACTCTGCCCAGAAGAAGACCAGGCAACTACATCCCCATTCAGATCAGTCACCGTGATTATCGAATTATTAAAAGTTGACATTATATGAAACACACCCGAAATAACAGAGCGCTTTTTCTTATCAGTTACCTTTTTATTTTTAGATTTCATTGCAATAAAAATTCACAATCGAATTATTCGTCATTTTGGAGCAACCTTTTTACCTGCTATAGCGATCCTCTTCCCCCTTCTAGTCCTAGCATTAGTTCTAGTCCTCGAACTCATAGGAAGCCCCTTGATATGCCTAGATCCTCTATAAGAACCATTATCTTTTAGCGCCGCTATAGAGGAAGAGACAATCCTCCTCAAATCTCCTTCAACCACATGCTTGGCGCCAATAACAGATCTAAGCCTACCTACCTCAACTTCACTTAAGGTACTTACTCTTCTTTCAGGATCAAGCTCAGCATCTTTACATATTGACATAGACTTAAAGTTACCTATCCCATATACGTATGTTAGGGCCACCCAAAGCTTTTTATATGTAGGCACATTAACGCCAGCGATACGAGCCACTATGAATACAAGCAAAAATCAAACGAGCAGAGTGTTTTATCCCGTTTTATGAAAAAGTCAAGGATTCAAAATATAAGATTTTGGTAATGGTCAATAAAATTATCATGAACAACTGGACAATCTAGTATGCATTCTTTACCATAGGCCCAAATTATGCCGCGCCAAAATTGGATGTTTGTTTTTACATCGTATGAAATCTTCAATTATATCTCTTTCTGATTTGGCAATAAAAAAAGTAAGAGAGCTCTTAGCAAAAGATGAAAAAGCTATAGGCCTAAAAGTTGGGGTGAAATCCGGAGGCTGCTCAGGACTTTCCTACGAATTTGCTTATATGTATGAACATGACCCTAAGTATGAAAAGGTAGTATGCGCAGATATTTCCATATTCATAGAACCTAGCGCTGTGATGCATATATTAGGTACAGTTATGGATTACACAGGCGATAAATTTTCCTCGAGTTTTATTTTTACCAACCCAAACGCTATCTCACAATGCGGATGCGGTAAATCTTTCTCTACAAAGAGCGCAAATTAAGAAAGTCTAGGGACCATTCAAACCATATATGTTCGAAAACAAATGGAAGAGGATACCCTCTGCTTAAATTTAAAAAACGCAAAAATCATATATCACCTAATTATATTATTACCATTGGCTTTAATATAACTTTGCTAAAAAATAGCACCAATACGGATTCAACACTTTTTCAGATATGAAAAAAGACCTCTCGGACAAAATAGGAACGACACTATCACAAGAAGATACGAAAGAAGAGCTCTTGGCCCAAATAGGAACGACATTATCACAAGAATTTGGGATCGAACTAAAGGAAGATGAACTGATCAAACTATGCGATGATCTTGCCTTATTTTTTAGCGAATATAGCACAAAAGACTATGAAGGACTAATAAATAACCACCCATACTTTAGAACATTATCCAAAATGCTACTGGAGCCCAGGAGGTTTATTAATGAGCTTAGGCTGAATGAATATATAGACGACCTCACATACGGCGCTTTCAGAGAATATATAATCGAATCAATAGATTTATTTATCAAAGAAACAATAAAAGAGCTCAAAAAAGATCATGATAAGGATTATATTGAACAAATAACAAAAAGATGGAACAAAGAAAAAGCACTTCAATTAGTAACCAAAAATCGCGATAGTAATATGCCTCTAGGCGTTAAAAAACAACCAACTAAAACAATAGACCCAAAGAAACTCACTCAAGTTATCGGTGTACAACAGCAGCAACATAACACACAAACACTGAGTTATGCGAATGAAACACTTTTTCCAAAATCTTACCAACTAGTAAAAGCTTTTATTAAAAATGATCTTTTTACTAAATATTTTTTAGATCTTAATAGAACCGTTTGCACAGCTATAGAAAGCGACTTAAAAGAACCAATAATATGGGATATTATGACAAAGAATCCAATGCTTGCAAAAATCATAATTATAAATGCAAGAACAAATTTAGCTTCTTTTCAAAAATATACCCAGCTATTAAAATCATACCCAGAGATAGTGAAAATTATTTCTATGGAATCCGCATATACATGCACACAGAACAATTTCATAGTACTTTTATCTTCCGTATTAAATACCAAAGTAAATAAAAAATTATTTGAGCTACTAACACAAGAAGTAAGAGAAGAAGTAATGAAATGGGCCATAAAAAATCAAGAATCTTTCAGCGAAGCATTTATGCCGCTTGTATGCACAATTTTTGAGATATTTGATATAACGAGTGATAAAGAACTCATAAATAAATGGGTGGAGCTTATAAACAAGATTGAATATAAAAACGTATTATTAAGCGAGAAAAATTCAAATCTAAGACACCCATTAGTTGTAGAATTATCAAAATTAGCTACTTCAAATTCTATAAAATTTCAACTGGCAACTAGCCTATTTGCTCTAGGTAAATACAAGTTCAAGAATTTTATAAATAGGATAGAAAGAAATGATAAAGTAAAACAATTTGTAGCAAAACATCCTAAGTTTATAGAGAAATTATCAAAATATGGTGAGCACGAATATAAAAACATGCTTCAGCTATTTGAAAATCAGAGTTTATACGATCTTATGAATAGACATCCTCACATATTGGATTCTTTGTTACAAAAGCAATTGCAGCTAGGTCGCGTAAGCTCGATGTTTCATCGCAGCACACCTAATGTGAATCGCACTCTAAAAGAAGGGCTCTTTTACTTTGCTAAGCATGCAGAAAATTTACTAGTTGCAGCAGCATATCTCGATCTCAATCATCAGCCAATTTCATATAGCGATATGGTTAAATACATAACACAAGATGATTGCAAAAAACTTGGCCAACTGCTTGAAATTATAAAAGTAGCAGAAATTCTGGCACAAAACCCTAAAATTGCCCACGAATTAGCAAAACAAAACATTGCTAACCTGCGCGAAAGGCTCATGGATGAACAACTCATACCTTATTTACAAAAAAATCCAGACTATTTAATTAAAATAGCCAATATGACTAGTGAAAATTTCGAAGCATTTAAACAAGATCCTGAAAAATATATAAAAAACAAAAAAACGGATATGCAACATATTGTAGCAACTCTTAATGAAGCACCTAGTAGCCCAAGAGTCACCGCATTAAGCAGGGAAAGATCACCCGCAAGTGATCTTGCTGCTGCTGATTACATTACCAGATACCTTCTAAATATGTGTAAACTCAAAGGCCAAGATATAGACAAGGTAGCAAGTTCTATTGAATATATAGAGCACATAACTTTAGAAATTGATAGAAAATTGGATGACTTAAAAAGGATGTCAGAACAACAAACAATCCTTGATAAACTGAATGAGCTCAGAACCACGCTGCAAGAATGCCTAGGCACTGTTAACAAAGGTTTTGCCAAATAATGGAAAAGATGCAATATTATATTGGAGGCGATAAATATGGTATTTAGATGGATAAAAGGTTGTTTCCGATCGACATTAAAACGTTCAATGAATGGGTTT
>NZ_JARGYT010000030.1:0-13862 GCF_034470605.1 Candidatus Cyrtobacter comes | reverse complement strand
GGAAACAACCTTTTATCCATCTAAATACCATATTTATCGCCTCCAATATAATATTGCATCTTTTCCATTATTTGGCAAAACCTTTGTTAACAGTGCCTAGGTACTTACATACAAATACCATATTATCATATGTTGCATTATCTTTTGCCCAAGTAGCATAATCCGCCGCCTGTGTATATAGAGATTTTGTAGTTTCACTTATTATATCTAAGCCTTGAGTCGCATAGTCAGCACTCAACTTATATAAAAATTCCATATCATCTTTGAGTGCGCTAGTATCATTGGCTACCTGTGTACATAGAGATTTTTTAGTTTCGCTTATCGTGTTCAAGCTCTGAGCAACATGGTCAGTACTCCACTTATATAAACGCGCCATATTATCAAGTATACCTAACTTGCTGAAAAGCCTCATACTTTGGCTATCTGTACCCAAATCAATAATTGATACAATCATACATTGTATAACAATGCTTTTAAATGTAATATCTAAAAGTCTAGAACTATCTTTAAAAAATGAAAAATACTTAGAGCAAAAGTGGTAATTATATGCAAACGTTGAAAGAACATTAGCGATAAATGCTACTTTTTCTAAGGCATAAGAGACCGTTTGATTTTTTACTAATTCTGGATTTACTGCATGTATGACAGATGCCAATACAGTCAGTGGCCTTGCGACACCAAGTATTAATTGAGAATTATTAATGTTCTCTGAGGATTTAAAGCTTGATATAAGCTTATAGCATGCATAATAAGTTGGAAGTTTTGCTAGGGCAAATTTATTAGATACAAACTTTATGAATTGTATTTCTACACATTGCCTAATGTAGGCAGTTAATTGCCCTGTAACGAAATTTATTGCTGTCTTCTTGGCAAATTCATCAAATGCTTCCGTTGTAATAGTATGTGGCGCGGTTAATTTATGAACAAAAGAAAATAGATACGGCAATATATATGATAAAGGTTGTAATGCATATGAAGCGTTAGCTGCATATTTTGTAACTTGGTTAGTTATGTGGTATTCTCCTATAGGTCTTGCGGCAATGCTTTTCAGTTTTGCCAGTAAAAACCCTAGAGAGATATCTAATTTTAATGTCAGGCCCGCTAAAAACTCTCTATTATCTCTCAATACTTGGTTTAATGCATCTGTCACTCCTAGCATCTTATCTTTATTATTTTGCTGATCAAGTAACATGGCTAAACGGGCGTTATTGATATTCACATTAGCAGTTTGAGTTCCTGCATACTTAGTTGCTGGAGCTGGTTGTGTCTTAGCTGTATTATTAGTTACTGGATCGGTTTGCGTCGCAGCTGTATTATTAGTTGTTGGATCGGTTTTCGTCTCAGTTGTATTATCTAATACAGGTAGCTCTGGATCGGTTTGCATCCCATTTTCCTTATATGATACAGACAACCCATCAGTAATTTTTATAAAAGTATGCCCACCTCGCTTTTGCTGATCTAACTGTACTTTTAAGCGATGATTTTCTTTTGCTAATTGATTACATTCTTGCTCTTTGGCGATCATTCTTCTCGATGATGTATCTCTCTCTTTCTCTGCAATAGATACTTGCCTTAATAACTTTTGCCGCTCACTTACAGCCCTTGTTATTTTTGCTAAAATGGTATTAATGCTACCAACCTCATTTGGAAGCGATGCTACATCCTTAATGAGTTTGCCCAATAAGCTTATCAAGCCTGGCATTTGTCTTGCTAATTCAGCACATGCTTCTGCTTCTGACGTTACATTACCAAGAGCTTCATATGCACGCTTTCCAGAATACCCTACATAACCAAATTCCTCAAGGATCTCGCCTAATTTATGCGATGCTTGGAGTAAAGTGGTCCTATTCATGTCTTCCTTTTGCAGCTCCGTAGGATCATGAGCCAGAACAAAAGATCCCATATCATTATCATCAGCGCCGTTATGTGCACTATCATCTAGCGTTGTATCATCTTCTGGTGAAAGAGATACAAAACTATCTAAGCTCCCTTCTGTCTCATAAGATGCAGAACCCTGAGATTGATCAGCGACCGCTTGATTATCCTTTTGTACGCCTTGTTTCATATTATCTGTAAAGTAGAAAGTTAAGAAGATTTACTCCATATGTATCATTACTGGCAGCTCTGTATAAGTCATAAACAATGCCGAGCACGCTAAACATAATTCTTTAGACACTATTTCACCTAGAGATATTTTTTATTAGAAAGATCTGTGCCCTGATTTCTAAACCGGCCATCAATCACCGGTTGAATATACCACATATGTATAATTACCAGCAATTCTATATGAGCCTAAAACTGACCTAATTAAGGCAAACATAATGTTTATAAATAAGAATTGGTAGAGATGCTTGGTAGAAAATGGTGAGAGCTGGTGGAAGTGTGCTTTAAAAATTTGGCATTCCTACATATGCAAATATTGTGGTGGATAGAGCCTTATAGTGGATGTTGTTTGAGTGGCATAGAAAGCTCTCAATATATAACTAAAGCATGGACAGCTTTTTGTATAATCATTTTATTATTTAACAAAACATTAAATGATTAGATTTCGCCGCCAAACTAAGTGATGGATATACATGATATAGCTGTTTTATTTGAGGTGGCGTAGATGGCAAGTAATATAGCTAAGATAGTATCAAATGGCGCAATAATTGCTCTAACTTCTTAACTCCTATTTTATATGACGTTTTATACTGACATAGCTATATTACCGCTTATATCTATGATAATTCAGTTTAACTCATTATACATAACCCAATCCTGAAGATCTCTAAATAAATAGAGGTTGATACATATAGTTTGTTGGGAATGTTTTTATCAACATACTTTCCCCTTAAGAATTTCATCTCTGATTGTTGTGATAGCCCTGCTCTCTATTTGCCTTACCCTCTCCTTAGAGATAGAATACTTCTCACCTAATTCACCTAATGTCATTGGGGTTTCAGAATACCTATTGACAAGTATATCCCTCTCTCTAGTAGAAAGCGTAACCAACGCACCTTCGAGCTTTTTTTTGTTCTTAAAATTATCAATTTTATCTAAAACAAAATTTTCACAATCAGTATCATCGCTTATAGTATCACCAACAGTTAGTTGGTCATCACCTATAAGATCTCCCATATATGAAACAGTATTCGGCCCAGCAAGCTCCATATCCTTAACACTAACGCCCTTGGCCCTCTTTTCCATATCTTCTATCTTACCCAAGCTAAAAAAAAGTCTCTTCTGAAGAGTAGAAGAACCAACTTTTAGAGCGGACCAACACCTTAGTATATATGATTGTATTGCGGCCTTTATCCACCACATTGCATACGTTGAGAGCCTATTTCCCAAAGAATAATCAAACCCTCTAACAGCTCTCATCAGCCCTATATTTCCCTCTGATATAGCATCTTGCATTGATACATTATAGCTACGAAAGGTTAGGGCTATCTTTACCACCAACCTCAAATGAGAAGTAACAAGCATATGAGCAGCCTTTACATCACCATCCGATTTAAACTTTTTAGCCAATACATCCTCTTCCTCCTTAGATAAAAGAGGGAATTCACTGACCTTTGCAATATAAGCAGAAAGATCAGAAGTATACGCAGGTACTAAACTCATACGAATATAACCACATAAACCCCTATGTGCAGGATCATATGCTAATTTAATACTGTGTTCAAGCCAAAGTTACGCCATAACCCATAATTAAAAACCACAGCTAGCAAATTCAAGAAACTATAGCTGAAATAGGAAAAATTAACATAAATACAACATCATAGTTAATTTAGCACGTTGTGAGATTTTAGATAATCAAGATCTGATACAAATGCAGCACTCAAAAAGCTGCAAGCACAACTAAACATCACTATAATTCCGTATTTTAGCCAGATACCCATAAACGAGTGCTAAATTACCACTACAATTTTTAGCGTATAACATCACGTTCACAGATATTCCAGCTAAATGCTATAAATTATATAACTTTAATATGTAAAGCTGCATCAACTAGATTACTAATTCACAGCTCACATCATGCTGCTGACAATCTACCTCCGTAGCACAATCATGGTTATTAGTATCTTCTGTGCAATTAGCAGTATCGAGTTCTCCTATTAGACGAAATTGTGTTACACATTCCAGGGCCTTCAACATCTCATCTTTGCTTTGTATAGGATAATTCACTGGATTTTCAAAATAGTTAAAGAACTCTTCTGTAATTACACGAACACCCATTACAGCACTGACATATTTCCCATGAGGAAGATCGATACCACGTGCATCGTTTATTAGATCGTTATGAGAAGCTCTAGTAATAGACCTATCTAGCATTCCCATTACATCCCCAATATTTAACGGGTAATTACATTTATTCAGTAGATCCGCTAAATATGGTTTTAAAATAAAAGGATCAGCATACTTTTCCATTGTAAACAATAACATAAACAAAATCATATGCTTTGATATAATTTTATCTATGTCAATGTGTTTGCTAAATTATATCCATAAGAGAAATATGCCGCAGTTGTTGATTTAAGCAAAGAGTAAATAACTAATATATATTATAAAACCTTTTTGATTCTTGTTTGTTAATAAACTAGCCTTTTTGAGGTTTTGAAAAGTTTTTAACAGTTTCTTAAATGGTTACAGTATTTAGGAGATAGCGTTATTAGGCGTTTGACTATGAATTTAACAATATCAAAGAGATTTATAATCTGAACTTATGAAGTTGTTGAAAGAATGTTTAAAAAACATCCCTTCTTATGGTTGCTGTAGTACATCTATTTAAAAGGTATGATTTTTAAGAAGTTTTAATGTGAATTTTAAACACCTTTTTAACATTGTTTCATACAAAATAAGTAAAATTTTTAATTATCAAATCTCTTTTTAAGCCCTTCATATATTGGTTCAATGTTATAAGTGGTGGAAATTAGATTCCTACTCAAAATAAAGCTTCAACAGTAGTTTGATATCATGCTAGATCTTATTGTCATATCAATGACATTTTTATTTAATATACACTCGCTAGACAATTCACGATTTTCCCCCTCTTTTATTAAGTGGCTTTTATTAGGCAGCCTCGAATTGAAATGAATATTACTTTGGTAACATTGCTCTACTGGCGCTTTAGTTTAAGATTGTTATATTGACTAAAAAGTATCACAAGCGCTAGCTGATATATTTGTAGCAGTAACAAATAGCCTCATTTTTACTATTTTATTTTCCATCACACAGTTTATTTCAATTAATTTTTCATTAATTACGTAATTAGTCAAAAATTATTCTTGTAAATTAGTGCAATTGTGTGTAACTAGTATCGTCTAGGTTCTTGAAAAACGATTTTGGGATAGCTTTTCTTTGTGTGGTTTTTCATGATTTAACTACCATCTCTTCTTTGTGGTAGGGTTGTTTTTTTCTTTGATCCCGTAGCTCAGCTGGTAGAGCAACTGACTTTTAATCAGTAGGTCACAGGTTCGAATCCTGTCGGGATCGCTTTCTTTTCCAATAGATGAGAAGAAGTGAGATAGTTAGTAAGTTAAGATATATTTAAATAGCAATAGCTTTAATTGATTAGTGTATACAATGAATATTAGTACAGTGATTGTACTAATTGTGAATTATGTGTGCTATATATATAAATACATCACAGATTTTATGTTGAGATGCATCTATTATTGTTAAGTAGCAATTAGTTTACAACGCATAACTTAACAATAATAATAGTATTTTTTTATATCTAAATAACAATAAAAGAGTTACATAGCTAACTTTGGAAATACTTTAGTTATCATTGAGTTAAGTGTAGTAAAATGAATTGCTATATAATCATTTTATACAGCTTTAGTTATATAATTTAGACACCTATAGCTAGATAGAGGTAACGCAACAACGTAGAGTTGTTAGGATTTAATTATTAAGTTCATCATGTTATAAAACTGTATTATTTTCCATCTTCCAACTTAAGGTCCATTATGGATTGCTTTATTTTTAGCTCTATTTCTTTGAAATCAAATATATTACTGACTTCTAGACCATTTATAAACATAACTGGTGTTCTATCTATTTTAAGTTCATTACTAGTTTTATACATTTCATCTATTATATTTCTCTCAACCTCTTCATTTTTCATACAATTTAGAAGATCATCTTCGTTTATTCCAGATAATTTTGCTATATTGAGTATTCTTTTTTCATAATCAGAGAAAAATGCCCATATAGATTGAGATGTAAGAAGCGCCTTCACAAAATCAAAATACTTATCTCGTCTACAATATGTTAGCATTGCTGCTTTTAATGAAGGGAGATTTGTAGGAAACTGCCTACTAACATAAAGCACGGTTCCTTTATCTATATACCTTTCCTTAATTCTCTCAAATATCGAATCTTGTCCAGAATGTATTTCCGCACAATGCGGGCATGTTAATGAAAAATACTCAATTATAACAACTTTTGCATCCTTACTACCAAGACAAAAATCATCTTCGGAAATATCCATAACCGCTGCGTTACCTATATTAGGAAGTAAGATGTATAAAAAAATCAAGAATCCTCTCATTAACCTCATCTGCATTATGGTTTAACTTAATAATTAATGAGAAATATAATCCAATAAACTCTTTCATCAATAAGAAGTTTTTCCAAATTAAATAAAATAACAGTATATAACTAGGTTGACTTGTAAATAGGAATGCACTCATATATATTATGATAAGGGTTTTACTGATTAGGAGTGCTATTATTGCTAGTTTATCAGTCATCCTTGAGTGTAGCTTATATCTAAATGAGTGGTAGTAGTTTTTTAATTATTGATGGTTCTGGTATTGCTGCAAAGCGTGGTGCTACAATAGATGCTGTTTGTGTTGATGAAAAAATTGATCTCGGGACAGATTTTTCTTCATTAATGGTAGATAATATAAAAGATACATGCACTTCAGCCTCATTGGATAACAAAACATTAATACAAAATGTGCAGATAAATTTAGTGGTTGAGGATCTTATAAACGAAGATGGCGGTACTAGTTTAAATACAATCTATGATGTTAATAAAGCCACTAGTATTAATATTGTTGCAAATGAAAACCCTTTCCTTTATTTGATGGCGGGAGATAATAAGAAATGTGATGTTGTTAACCAGGTAAAACCTAATAACGATTGTGATTGGCTCCCTAATCCTGATAGTAATCGTTTTTATTCATCGATTGATGATAGGCAGCTTGTAATAAATAAAGATTTTATACCCTCATTTTCTTGGAATAGTATACAGATATTAACGTCGCACCAAGCTCCTAATGCTAAAGTGGCGATAGAGCTAGATAGCCAAGATCTCTTAAATAAATATGAAGAAAAGATAGAGGAGTCTATTTGTATTTATACTACTGATGGCAAGCGTCATGATTTATCGCTTACTGAAAAGCTTATAGTTCCTGATTCAATAATATTTAAAAAGGCGGACTTGCTTCTTGGTTGCTCAGAACATAAGAGCACTAAGTTTAGGTTAGAGCATAAATCATTGGGGGAAATTACTGTAGAGATGTCTAGTGATTTGGGTAATAATCTAGATTTAAGGGTAATTGTTCCTAATATACGTGATATCAGAGAGCTAGAAAGCCAAAAACCAGGTATCGAAGATATCTTAAGAGAATTGGGATTTAATGGAATAAATGTAGAGTTTACTAATGATAATTCCCATAATAAGGATGGTGAGAGAAATAAATTTCAGTGGAGCTCTTATGAATTAGAGCTAGATTTTGATGAAAGTATCTTTGACAATGATTCTGCTTCATATATCGGATATAAGATGTCACCAGTTGCTATTTTGCTTGATATAATGGTTTAGATACTATGGTTTCTGCTACAGATAATAATAAACCTTCAGCTTATTCAGGAAAGGGTATGGGGGGGATTGGTAGTAATGCGGATGTAATAGATAAAATGACCGAATTTAATGAAGGGTTGTTAAAGCTTATGGTTGCAGAAGCAAAAAATGTAAACGTTTTAGAGGGGCAGAATAATAGCAGTAAGAATCTCTATGAATCGATAATGCTATTTATGAAAATGAACCAAGATATTCAGATGGGAAAGTTAATGCATGGTATGTCTGAAGCAAATAGTTTTGCTGGTGTTATTGGGCTACTTGGTAAGCCTGTTGCAATTAAAGACAATAAATTAACTTTTTATAATGGTAAGGCCTTAATAAAGCTGGATGGTAGCCTTAATGGCGATGAGAGGGTGACCATTTTTGATAATGCTGGGAATATTATTCACGAAGAAAGTTGTAAATTTGATAACGGTTTTATTACTATTACAGATGATATAATGAAATCGGCCACCTATACTAATGGCGATCTCAATTTTATAATAAAATCTGGTGAGACAGATCTAACAGAAAATTCACATTCTTATGTGCAAGCAGATTTTATAGAATACAAACAGGATCCTAATTCAAAAAAGAAAACATATTATATAGTTGCTGGTGGTAAGCAGATTGAAGTTTCATCAATTGAAAGTGTAATGAATCCTAGCTTTTTAGATACTAATAAGGTCAAAAGAGCAAAGAAAACATACGAATATGGAAGCTCTGGTTCGTAGGTAGGTTATAAATTAATCACGAGGGCAAACTAACTAATAACTATACCTCTCTCCACGTTAAATCCTCTTAAAAAGGCATCCCTATATATGACCTTTCTACCTTGTCTTTGCAATAATTCTGGTATCAATATACCACCTTCACACGCTATAGATAGGTTCTCATCTATTATAGTCCCAAACTTGTGCTTATGACTAGTTTCAATATAATTAGATTCCAATATTTTGATTTGCTCCCCTAAATATTTAAAATATGCTCCAGGTCTTGGGCTTAGGGCTCTTATTTTATTATGTATACTCACTACATAATCATTCCAATTTATTACCTCTTCTTCACTGGATAATTTATCGGCATATGAAACACCTTCTGTACTTTGTTTCTCATATACTGCAGTACCGTTACTCAATATCTCCATTGCTTCAATTAGGGCATCTGCACCAATTATAGCCATATTAGATAAGAGAAGACTGTATGAATCCTTATCATTTAAATCTAATTCTTTTTTTAAGAACACATCACCGGTATCTAAGCCTTCATCCATTTTCATTATGCAAACTGCGCTCTTTTTATCACCAGACATTATAGTCCTTCTTATTGGATCAGCTCCTCTCCACATTGGAAGGTTTGAAGGATGAATATTAATACATCCATATTTAGGCATATTTAGCACGTTCAAAGGTAATATGAGCCCATATGAACAGACAGCGATAACATCTAGCTTGAAAGATTCAAGTAAAAATAGAGTTTTCTCATCACGTAGATTTTTTGGAGAAAGTACAAGAATTTTATGCTCCTCACAAAACTCATAAACTTCATTTTTTGCCAATTTCATACCTCTACCAGCAACACTTGGAGGTTTTGTGCACACTGCTAAAAGTTCATGGTTACTTTCATATATGGCTTTTAGAGCGGGTAACGAAAAATCCGAAGACCCCATGAAAACAGTTCTCATATAATATATAGCTAATTACCGCACACCACACTTATATAACACACATGCTCTAATCAATATAAATAATTTTTAAGAATGGATAATATATAAGATGTGGGTTTCTTACATATATTAACACTCCATATATCAAGCAATTAAACAAAATTAATCAATTGTTTTGATTGATTACCACGGCAAACTAGTGTAATATATTGATTACTGGTAGATCAGATGATGTGCTAGTGATCTGTGGTAATGGATAGGATTAACGTAATGAATTCATAGTAAATGCGCTAATCATATACGTGTAATACATACTAAAGAGAACAAGATTGGTTAGATTTTATCTATAATGAAAGATAGTAAATTGCAAAACAACGACTTTAAACATAGACTGAAGAGTAGGGTAAGTGATAACCGTAGAGCTATAAAAAGAATGGGCGATTCATTAAAGAATTATAAGTCGCTTAAGCTCATAGAAGAGCTTAAAGATAGCTCAAAAATCTACTTTGATCTATATGAAAAACATATTCAGCACTTAATAAATTTGTTGCTAAGCAGGTTAAATCTAGACTTGGCTACTATGGATCAACCAAGACTAGATGGGTTTCAGAGATTATTGTTTAATGTGCTAAATCAAGATCCAAAACTAAAAAATGCCAAATTTTTGGATTTAGAAAAGATTGTACATAACTTATTAAATGGTTCTACAATAAGTACAAAGCATAATACTACAGAAATAAAGAATATAGATGTGGCTCTTCTAGGGAATGTAGAAGCACAATCATTAAGTAATATATCTGTTAGCAATCAAGAAATGGAATCTTTAATAGAGAAATTGGATTCTTTCCATATCTCTGATGAATCTGTTGCTAAGCCAGAACTTAAATCTATTCCTAGTGTTGTTGATCCTAAAGAGATTTATATTGGTTCTGAGGAAGGTACCATATCTGCAGATCTAACAGCGGATGAAGTAAAATGGATAGATGGTGATGGCCAGGTGGGGGAGGCTATTATAGAAACAGAGAGTGCTATCTATAGATCAACAGAAAATATACCAGTGCGTCAAGAAATTGATAATGGAGAGTGGGTTACAGTTAGTGCTAATGATTATACAGTAAGTGCACAGGAGGTAAATAACATGCAAGTTATGGTGTATACTGGAAATCAGTATAATACAGCCAGTCAACTTGATAATAGTGTTGTAAATCAAATAGTTAATGGTTATTTGTTTGGAGAAAAAATAGATGATCTTCCTAAATCTATTTTGGATAGTGATAATATACATGCTACATTGCGTAATGGTCATGCTCTTATTGCTTCTAAAGAAAAATTTCAATCCATATTAACTCATAGTATTGTTAATAATAATGAGTCAGATGTTGTGGATCTAAAACCTAAAGCAATAACATGGGTAGATAGCAAGGATACGTCTTACAGTGAGAATGCTATGTTTGCAGATAATAAGGTGGGTGGTGTGGATAACTCTCAAGGAGCAGATAATCCACAACCTGATTCGGGAGAAGGCTTGATACGGCATTTTAGCGATCAAAGACTAGATATTGGTATATCTTTGGATTCAGTTGATAATGCTGATGCTAGCGACAGTGATGATGATTCATTTGTGCGTGCTAAGGGACCATCTCACTATAATGAACATATAAAATTAGTAGAGGAGCTAGAGGCGCAATATGAGGAATCCTTCAGTGTAACGTCATTTGCTCAACAAGGAGATGATATTAGTAGCGATAATGAAATGAGCTTAGTGTCATTTGATTCACAACATGATCACTTGTTTCAAGAACCTAGGTTTTATGCTGGCTTATCAACACATAACATATTTATATCAGGGCTAGAAACTGATAAATCTTCTTTAACTCAAGATGAGGCTATAGAGGCACTGTACCATAGCATATATGGTGAATCATATTCATTTCAAGGAACTAGGTTTTATACTGGCTCACATAACATATTTGTATCAGGGCTAGAAACTGATAAATCGTCTTTAACTCAAGATGAAGCTATAGAGGCACTGAACTATGGCCCATCACAGTTAGCTGATGATAATCTGAAATCGCCATTGGATAGTTTTGCATTAGGTACGCTGCAAACTTGCTTAATAACACCAAATGTGCTGAAGGGCATCGCTTCAAATGCCAAGTTTTTGGCAACACCAAGCGTCAATAACGGCCTGATAGCTACTGCATCTACCTCAAATGCTATCGCTTCAGCTGTAAATATATTTAGACCTCTAAAATATAGCGGTATTGTGAACGGTTTATCTTATGTATCTATAGGTGCTGGTGCTACCTCTATACTTACACATAGTATACCAAAGCTTCTTGATGAGAATGATAAATATAATACTGTTGATTTTACATTGGATGTTGCCACATTTGGAGCTGGTATAGTATTAACACCATATGTAGTTCAGGGTACAGTCTATCTTACCTATAGTGTTTTAGGTGCAACAGTTGCTCCATATGCAATTCTTGGTGCAACTGCATATGCTGCTGAAACAGTTACAATGAATATAGCTGATATATGGAATGATAGGAATGAGTATTATAGATTAGGATATGGGGATGATGGATTTTGGAGCTGGTACTTTAATCCTTTCAAGGATAGCAAAAAAATGGATAGCTTCACGCTAGATAGTAATAGAATTTCCACAGCTTCAAGTAGTGGAGTTATTGGATCAGCTGCTCATTATATCTATGATCTTTCCAGTTCTATAATTGGCAGTACATATGGCCTTTTTACTAGCTCAGTAGTGGAGGAGAAGCAAGTAGATGTAAAATCTGAAACTGAGTGGAATATTTCTCAGGAGACATTTTATGCTAATACGGAAGATGAGTATAGTGCTAGAAATATGTTTGCGCGCTATTTTCCTAATGGTAAATTTGAATTTTTCTCATCAGATAAGGGGGTAAATGAAAAGAGTGCTACTAATGAGGAAAAAGAGATTGTGAAATCTGTTGATGTAAAAACTGATGTGGGGAGTGATGATGCATCACACGTATTATTGACTAGCTCAACAACAGTGGATGCAGTAGATGCAGAATCTGAAACTGAGGAAAATATTTCTCAGGGATTATATTGCGCTAATACGGAAGCTAGCTATAATGCTATGTTTTTGAGTTATTCTTCTAAACTTCCCACCTCAGTTGAGTAAGGAAAATTCAATGAAAGTAGTGTTATTGATGAGGGAGAAGAGATTTCAAAAGCTGGTGAGGGATCAGATGTTGATATCGAAACTAGTGTAAAACATGATGATAATGATGGCAATATTTCTAGTTCATTGAATATGGGTGATAATAATGAAAAGCAAGGAAAATGGGTGAGGGGTTTTATAGTTTACTGGCAAGAGAATTGCTCTAAAAACTCTGCTGTAAAAGAGGTTGCATTTCTTTCTGTCTCTGATCTTTTTGGAGCATCTAGTTTTTTTCCACTAGAATTTGATTTAGAGTTTTCAAAAAGAGGTGATCACTATTCCAAAAAAGCAGTTTGTTTAGCACTTGATCTTGTATCGGAAAAAACAATGACATCAGGCAATGTATTTAAGTATGCACATAGCTATGATGTACTTAATAGTGGAGATGAAATTAGTATGGAATTGGCCGCTAATCTGATGGATTGTTCTTACTTTGGAGAATGTGGTGGTGTACAAATTTAGTTTTTGTGCTCATAACTAAACACTTTTTATACTCTATAGTAAATTGCAATTGGTGTCATATAACTAGATAAATTCAGAAATTTAATCTAAATATTGAATCTGGGAATTCTTAATTCCCAGATTCAATATGGTGAATATGAGTAAATGGTCTTACAATCAATAAATTCTGTTAATATCATAACTCTCTCTCTGATTTATGAAGTGATGAATTGGCTATGATTACGACATGGCTCTAACTCTTTAATCAAAAATTGCTCTACCAAAATTTTTAAGTGAATCGAGTATTATTTGCCGCTATTATGGATGGTAAGAGTAAAATATGTGTTCAAGTATAAAAAGGGTTTTAAGGCGGTTTTGTTAAGTGTGTACAGCTCATTTTATTGATAGTGGCAAAAAGAAGGGTTAGGAAATTGCCTAAATGTGCGAAATTTAAGAATCATTGGGAGGGGTTTGTGAGAAATATCAGAGATCTGTATAGATATAGCTAAAGCTGTATAAAATGATTATATAATGAGTCATTTTGCGACACTTAACTCAATGCTACAGTAAAAGCAGTTAAATTATAGTCAGTACTATAGTATAGCTTGACAAAAAAGACAAAGATGTCAACGAGTAGATTTAAGAGAAAAAGTAATGAATTTTCTAAAGTTGGGTAAGAGCCAAACAGAAGCATCGATAGTTTT
>NZ_JARGYT010000029.1:0-13868 GCF_034470605.1 Candidatus Cyrtobacter comes | reverse complement strand
AATCGACGCTTAGCATTACGATTTGAGAAATCCGATCTCTCTTTCCTTGCCTTTATAGCTTTAGCATCTATTAAATACAACCTTTGTTAACAGTGCCTAGATACTGATGTTGGGTTAAAGTGATGGTTAATTGGCAAAAACACAAAAGGGTTATTTTTGGTATATCAGGCAGGAGTCTAAGTAAGCAAGAGCACCGGTTTTTTGCCGAGCATCGACCTGCAGGCTTTATTATTTTTAGCAGAAATATTGAAAATTTAGAACAGCTTACAAGTCTAATACAATCCCTAAAAACAGTAGTTGAATGTGAAGATATCCTAATTTTAATTGATCAGGAAGGTGGCAGGGTAGCGCGTCTTGCGCCACCTTTATTTAGTGTACATCCACCAGCTATTGCTTTTGGTATTTTGGCAAAAAGCAATTTGGAGCAAGCTATCAATGCTACTTTCCTGAATTATAAAACAATTGGTGAGGGGCTAAAAGAATTGGGATTCAATGTGAATTGCGCCCCAGTAGCTGATTTATGCAGGCCAGAAACAAGCTGGGTAGATGATCGAAGCTTTGGTGATAATCCAGAAACCGTGATAACCCTATGCAGAGCTGCTGGAGCAGGTCTTAAAGCGGCTGGCATCCATCCTGTAATCAAGCATATCCCAGGGCACGGCCTAACAACGCTTGACAGCCACGAAGTATTGCCTTTTACTAATGCTAGTTTAGCGGTATTAGAGCGCAACGACTTTAAGATTTTCAAAAAACTGGCCTATGATTTCCAATTTGCAATGACTGCTCATATAGTTTACACACAGCTAGATAAGCACCTTCCAGCTACGCAATCGCCAATAGTCGCCCAATATATTAGAAAACAAATCGGATTTAATGGTATTATTATTAGCGACGATTTATCCATGAATGCACTCTCTGGTAACTATACTATACGAACACAAAAAACATTAAATGTATGTGACCTGGTTCTGCATTGTAATGGTAAAATGGAAGAAATGGTAGAGGTGGCGAGTACAGCTGGGTACATTACACAAGAAATCTCTGATAAATTAACCGCAATATAACTTGATCATAATTAAGAAAGGAGAGATGTTGAAGTGCTAGTGATTTAAGCTGAGTTATAAAGCTAATAGGTTGTATTATCTACGCAAATAAAGCAGCTATATATAAATTCAGTATAAAGCCTGTAAAGGGTTGAAGAGATTGACAAGATTGGTTGGGAGGAGGTATAGCGAAATAAGTTGAGATAGCATCAATATAACAAAACTGCTTATATTAACATGCGATTATTTGTGGCCTTGATGCGCAAAGCGAAAGAATATAATGAAATGATAGTTGCAATGCACCTAAATAATGTTGTTATGGTTTAAAAGATCTCTTTTTATTTAATTTATATACCGATCAAGAGATAGTAACCCAACTTATTACTACCCTCTTTTTGAATATAGAATATGCTCGATATTAATTTGATCTTTTATGTAATCTTTAAAAAAAGGGGCTCTAAAAAAAAGGCTCTGTACCATGTATTGAAAAAATAAACCCATACAAAGCACAGCAGCAGCAAAATCCTAAAGCCGCCACCTCAACAGCGTAGTTGTCTAAAAAACCTTGGGGGCGCTCTTCAAATTCCCATAATGCATCTAGAGCATCTTCTGTAATACTATGCAATATACCCGCACAGACTGCAGAGGCTTCAGCAAAACCCATATATAAAAATTAACAAAAAGAATAGTATTCTAGCCCAATGGAAGATTAGCGCCAATCAGAATAATCAATTAATTAACAATTTTTCACAAATATTTTCGCAATAAATAGAGGCGAGGCTACCAATTAACGTATAGCTAAAGCGGTATAAAATTATTACATAAACAGTAACTTTTTTAAACTTAACCCAATGATAACTAACATATTTTCAAAATTAATCATATGCCATTTTTTATGACGCTTTAGCTATATCAAGAATATATGCCAGTATATAAAATCAAATTTATACCAAACAAGATTTTATAGGGCCCACCATAAACCGGAGTGATCTATAGCTAAGATAGTATAAAATGGCATAATAATTGCTATATAGTAGATGTGAACAAATGTAAATGACGTATCCGATACAATTTCGAAAGAAAGTAATGAAATTACATGCAGAAGGAGTTAGATATGAAGATCTAAGTTTTAGGTTCTGCATATCTATTAGAACCTTAAGTAGATGGAAGAAGGCGATAGAGCCTCAGAAAACTAGGAATAACCCGTGGAAAAAGCTCAGTAAAGAAGCATTAATACAAGATATACTTGACCATCCAGATTCGTATAGCCATGAAAGAGCTAAAAGATTAGGAATAACTGCGTCAGGTATTAAGTATGCAATAAAGGCGGATTCCGCAAAAAGATCTATGTTTTGCCAAACAATTAAGCGGTTAGAAAAAGCCTGTAAATCAATTGCTTACATAGATGAAAGCGGTTTTGATGCCAAGAACTTACTCTTTAAAAGGTAAGCGTTGTTATGGAAAACATGATTGGGGTGCCAAAGGCAGAACAAATGCTATAGGCGTATTAACAACACTTTAGTTGGAACTCAGTGGGTCTGTTGATACAGATGTTTTTACTTATTGGGTAAAAGAATTTTTGATACCAAATTTACATGAGAATACAGTAATTGTTATGGATAATGCATCCTTTCATAAGGGCAAAGATATGCAAAAAACTATTGAGGATAGTGGCCATATACTACTTTACCTACACTCTCCTGACCTTAATCCAATTGAGAAAAAATGGGCTAAGCAAATCCGTCGCTCCACCCATTGCTCTAGCTTTTTAACTCTTATTTTATATGACGTTTTATACTGACTTAGCTATATATCAAATATTAAGAACCCAAGCTCATCACGCACATTGCTACCTATTGAAAAAGTCTCGGTATCATTAGGCTCAAATAATAAACCTAATAGACTTGCTGAAAAAGGCCAAATATTACTCTCAAATAAAATATATTTCATAGTCTCAACGCACCATATAGCATCATTATATATTCTAGAAATAGGGGAGACAGTGCTAAGAATATCAAAAAGGTTCGGATTATGGTTCAGATTAGGGTCCATATTAACAAAAGAATTAAACAGCGCAGCATTCTAGTCCAATGGGAAGATTAGCGCCAATCGGAATAATCAATTAATTAACAATTTTTCATAAATATTTTCGCAATAAATAGAGGCGAAGCCACCAATTAACGTATCAAGAATATATGCTAGTATATAAAATCAAATTTATACCAAACAAGCTTGTTGAAATATATGTGTATAATGATAACATCTAAATTCTATATTTATATTTGTTGAGTATGGCTTATAAGGAAAGGAGTGGCCCGGGCTTTTTATCATTTGCTCTTATTGCCATCACAGTGTTAGCGTTAGTGTATATAGGAAGCTCAATTAAGCATCTAAGACCGGACTCTGTAAGAAAGGTAAGTGTTAAAGGCCTTGCAGAAAGAGTTGTACTTGCTGATCTTGCAATGTGGTCCATCCCACTTTCTATTGTTAACAATGATCTAGAGATAGCAAAAAAAGAAATGGAGGCTAGTATAATGAAGGTCTCTGAATATTTGATACAATATGGGCTAGATGATAACGATATAACACCAGGCGTGATGCGGATTTACGATCAAAAGGCTCAGAGATATTATGATCCAAACAATAAGGCCCCTAGATTTAGTGTAGATTACAGCATGAATATTAAGACTTCTAAAGTTGCAGAAGTTAGTCGCGCAAGTAACAATTTAAATGATCTTGTAAAAAGCGGCGTATCCATTTCTTATGATGGGTATAATGTTAGCTCACCAAGATATTTATTTACCAAGCTGAACGATATAAAGCCGCAGATGTTAGGTGATGCTATAAAGGAGGCTTATAAAGCAGCAGAGGAGATTGCCGATAATTCAGGTGATATTGTATGGAAGCTGGTTTCTGCAACTCAAGGCTCATTTAGCATATATTCCCATCAAATTACGCAAGGTGGTTCTGGTAATAATGGTGTTTTTTATGCTGCAAGATACTCTGCAGACTCATCAGCTCAAGATTCTAGTGATGAATCTAGATTTATCAATAAAATTGTAAGAGTCGTAGTAAGTGCCTCATATTCTTTAAGAGAAAAGGGTCATAACTAGTAGTGTATTTTCAATGTACGGTAATTTATCACGGCATCTTTATGCTTGTATCACATGTTCTTTCGATGATTGTTAATAAGAAGTATTAAGAAATAAAATATCTTTGGTTGAAATTTTTTTTATGCTATACACTCGTATGAGTTGAGATTATGTATAGTTGCGGCCGCGATGTTTAGATTTTTAATCAATATCCTGATTTTATTAGTTATAGCGTATTTTGTATTTTCTTTCTTTATTCCAAGAGAGGTACTAAACGATAAAATACGCCTTATAGTTACATCCATATCTCAGAAATTACACTGATATAAACAGCATATAAGAAACTAAAGCTGAATAGATACTTATCGAAAAAATATCTTCAAATGCCGATATTTATGTACGAACTCTTTTACGAAGCTTGCATTTTACTTCTTATACTAATAAAAATCACAAGCTGCTTTTGTTTTGAATTTGTAAATGCTTAGAACTTTTTTTAAAGGTGTTTTTGGTAATACTTCGCGTAAGTTTTTAAAAAATGCAAAAAAAGTACTGCAAAAAGTTAATGATTTTGAAAATGAATTAATTAAATTATCAGATGCTGAATTAAAAGCAGAAACAGCAAAACTTAGAGAGCAGTTCTTCAAAAGCAATGATTTAAAGTTTATATTACCACGAGCATTTGCTGTTGTAAGGGAAGCTTCAAAAAGAGTGTTAAACATGAGGCATTTTGATGTGCAGATACTTGGTGGAATAGCGCTCAATGAAGGTAATATAGCTGAAATGAGAACTGGTGAAGGAAAAACTCTGGTAGCTACATTAGCTGCATATCTAAATGCTATACCAGGAAATGGTGTACATGTAGTAACTGTAAACGACTATTTAGCATCTAGGGATGCTAAATGGATGGGTAAGGTTTATGAATTTTTGGGATTATCAGTTGGATGTATAAGTAATGAGCTTTCTGATGTAGAAAAAAAGAACGCGTATGCCGCTGATATTACATATGGTACAAATAATGAGTTTGGATTTGATTATTTAAGGGATAATCTTAAATATAATATAGATTCAATGGTGCAACGAGAGCTTAACTTTGCCATAATAGATGAAGTAGATAGCATATTAATTGATGAAGCAAGAACACCCCTTATTATTTCTGGTGCGGCAGAAGATAGGTCTAAGATATGTAAAAGTGTCGTTGCTATTATTAATGATTTTGATAATAGGGATTATGATCTGGATGAAGGCTCAAGGTCAATAACTTTAAATGAACGCGGTAGTGAAAAGGCTGAGCAGCTTCTTAGATCACATAATCTTATGCAATCTAGTTCTGCTTTATATGATAGGAATAATATATCAGTTTTACATGCTTTAAATCAGGCCTTAAAGGCTAAATTTCTCTTTAAAAAAGATGTGGACTATGTTGTTAAAAACGGAAAAATTGTTCTAATAGACGAATTTACAGGTCGCTTAATGGATGGGCGCCGCTACTCAGATGGTTTGCATCAAGCAATAGAGGCAAAGGAGCATGTTGCAATACATAACGAGAATCAGACAATAGCCTCTACTACTTTTCAAAATTATTTTAGGCACTATAAAAAACTTTCTGGAATGACAGGGACAGCAGCAACCGAAGCTGAAGAGTTTATGGATATATACTCTCTTGAAGTAATAGAAATTCCTACATTCAAACCAATAGAAAGAAAAGATGAGGATGACCAGATATATAAAACGATGCAGGAAAAATATGATGCAGCATTACAGGAAATAAAGGAAGCGCATGCAAAACAACAACCAATACTTGTAGGTACATCTAGTGTTGAGAAATCTGAATATATATCAAAGGTTCTTAAAAAGGAAAAAATAAAACACAATGTTTTGAATGCACTGCGTCACGAACAAGAAGCATTAATAATATCTCAGGCAGGTATATTAGGTGCTGTTACAATAGCAACTAATATGGCTGGAAGGGGGACTGATATAATGCTTGGTGGTAATTTAGAGGCTACGCTACTGCAGCACCCAGAAGAGGAAAGGGAGCTATTGAGAGCTAAAATTTCAAATGAGATAGCGGAAAATAAAAAAAAGGTTTTAGAAGCTGGTGGGCTATTTATCATTTGTACGGAAAGAAATGAATCCAGGAGGATAGATAATCAGTTAAGAGGTAGATCTGGTAGACAAGGTGATGTTGGGAGAACTAAATTTTTCTTATCACTTGAAGATGATTTAATGCGTATATTTGGTTCAGAAAAAATAAGTGGCCTTCTAACAAGATTAGGGCTCAAAAATGGGGAAGCAATTACGCACCCTTGGATAACAAAATCTATAGAAAAGGCACAAAAAAAGATTGAGGCGCGGAATTATGAAATAAGAAAAAATCTTCTTAAATTTGATGATGTTATGAATGAGCAGCGGAATATAGTGTATTCTCAACGCCGCTCTGTTATGAGGGAACAAGATCCAATTTCTAGAGTAAAGGAATTGATGAAACATGTATGTGATAAAAAGGTATCTGATTTTGCTAATATTAAAAAAAATAAAGAATTATGGGATATCGATGGTTTAGAAAAAGCTCTCTCTGAGCTTTTTAGTGAAGAAATTAAGCTGCAAGAAGTGATAAAAAATAATACTTCTTATGAACAACTAAAAGAATATATAATTAACCTTGCATTTGATAAAATGCGCAATAAAATTGAAACTTACACCAGTGATCCTATAAGTGAGGCTGTCCGTAGAGTATTCTTAATTAGCTTAGATGAATTATGGATGGATCATCTTTATAATATAGACCAGCTTAAAAATGGAATAGGGTTGAGGGCTTATGCGCAGAAAGATCCTTTAATGGAATATAAGATAGAATCTTATGCTTTGTTTCAAAAGATGATAGATGATTTTGAAAGTTTGGTTATGTATAGATCTTTAAGACTAAGGATTACGCATTCTTTTATAGATAGGGTCTCTGATACACAGGAAGGCACTCTTAATCCAATATTTGATCAAAATCCTAATCTCATTAGAATAAATAAACAAATAGATCTTTCAAAAATAAAAATACCCAGAAATGCCTTATGCCCGTGTAATTCTGGCAAAAAGTACAAATATTGCCATGGCGCTTTATAATAAATCTTTGGTATCTTATGAAAAGTTGGGATGAGTACTTCATGAGCATTGCATACCTTGTCTCCATGAAGAGTAAGGATGTTAGAACAAGAGTTGGTGCAGTGATCGTAGGTGTTGATAATGAGATAAGGTCAACGGGCTATAACGGATTTCCTAGAGGAATCTCCGATGATTTAGAGAGATATAAAAATCCTGAATATAAGGACATGATAATTTGCCATGCAGAAGAGAGCGCGATTCTAAACCTATCTATCGTAGGAACTAATGCTAAAGGCTGCAGAATGTATACACCATGGATTCCGTGCTCTAGATGCGCTAGATTAATAATACAATCTAGGATTAAGGAGGTAATTTTTGATCCAAATTTTCCAGGAAATAAGGTCAGAGACGACTGGTCTGAGAGTATAGAGATCTCGAAAGAGTTATTTAAGGAATCAGGGGTAATTTTGAAAGGTTTTACAGGTAAGCTTATAAAAACAGAAATACTATACAAGGGCGTCATATATAGCATATTTTAATTGATTAAAGCTCATATAGAATCAATAGATACTTATACATAGTTTATGTATAGCGGATCTTCTTTATTATTTTTGTTATAGTCGTCATGCAAACGATTTGGTTAGCCTCTATTCAGAGTAATTTTAATAGACCTCTTCGGAAATGAGATTTTTGAGAATAGAAAAAGGTATGAGGGTTCAAGCTGGTAATTTTATAGAATAATCAAAGATGAAACAGCTAGAAGGTGAAAAATTTGTTAAGAAGAGTTAAGAAGAGTTAAGAAGAGTTAAGAAGAGTTAAGAAGAGTTAAGAAGAGTTAAGAAGAGTTAAGAAGAGTTAAGAAGAGTTAAGAAGAGTTAAGAAGAGAACGTTTTAAGCGAATATTTTTAGTGATTTGCGGAGGAAGAAGAAAAGCTTGGTATAGAAATTATTCATAGAGCATATAAGTGAATACATACTTTCGGTGCATATATGGCTAAATGGATAGAAAATACCATGGCTACCAGAAAGCTTTACTTCTTAAGATTGATAGAAACTGTGCTTATAGAATCAGCACAAATAGGGCGCCATAGAAAGACAAAAGTATTACGCTTAGGAAAAAAGAAAAGGTACGCTTCAAAAATTGGTTATAGAGGAAAACAAAGCGAGTGCGGCTTTTTCAGATGGTATGATTTTCGGTTGTTTAGAGAATCAAAACTGATGATAGCAAAGTAGTTTGAGTTAGCGTGACAAAATTATATTCCATATATTACAAGCAATTATTTATATGGCTAATACGCAAGCATCAAATAAACGGCTATATTACATGTGCTGGTTATCAAGGAATTCAGAAGCCTCATTGCCACCCTATATTACCAACAAGAAGAGCTTTATTAACAAGAAAATAATCGATTGATATAGCCGTTTTATTTGAGAGAGCATAATACTTCTTGCATTACAGCTTATTAGCCTTATTTCCAACATGCTAATTTAACTTAAATAACTATAAGTAAATGAGTGGCGAAATGTCATGCTAAAGCGCTTCAAAATTATTGCTGATAAATATAGAAACAGTCGAAAGCGCTGAGATTCAATCTTATTACAGCTATTGATAATATAGTTTTATTATATAGCTAAGTCGCCATAAAAGAGTTACATACCTAGCTTTGAAAATAGTTTAGTTATCATTGAGTTAAGTATAGCATAATGATTCATTATATAATTATTTTATACAGCTTTAGCTATTCTTTCCGAAGAAGGCCAATGAGTCTCAGTTAAATTGCTTATATAAAGAGAGGTGTTAGAAAGTGGTTGGTCGCACTAAGAGAATTAGTAAGATTGAGGTGAGCGATTTATAGGTATTTGTGTTGAGAAACTTTAGATCAGAGCGCATGTTGCAAAACTGTGGTGCCGGATATCTGATTTGAACAGATGACCTACCGCTTACAAGGCGGTTGCTCTGCCACTGAGCTAATCCGGCACAAAATACTCATAAGCTTGGATACATTATTTGGTGAAAAAGAGCAATATGTGAATTGCATAAATATTTGGGATTGTTAATTATCTGTAGATAACAAGTGTATAGAAGAGGTATTACACTAGCCTTTTATACCACCAACCAAGTACTGATTTGGGATTTAAAATGCAAACAAAATAAATTGTTAGATTCTATAGTAAAATTTTGATGGCTATTTACCTTTGGCTCTTGAATTACTATATCAATATAAAATTGATATAGTAGCAACTGATGGTAATCCTGTATAATTCCTTATAGGAGTGAAACATGTAGTTACAAAGGCTGCTTAGTGGAATTTTATAATTCTTTATTAAGGCGTTACTTAGCTAGATTAAACGTTATTCTAAGGTCATTTACATAATTGCAGATTATATACCATTGCTGTTCACTAACTTAGTTAAGTTTAAAATTCCATCTGCCTTTTGTTAGCAATGCCAAAAGATATATTATCAATATATTGAGTTATTGTGCTGTTCATGATACGCTCCATTATATGATATCATTCTAGGACTATAGTATGAGTTGGCGTGTGATGGTTGTGTTGCTTGGTGTTATTATCACCGCTTGTGTACGTGATGATCAAGCGTTAAACACCCCGCCTCAGAACGGTGATGCGGTTGTTATTGGTGGTTGTAGGTTTGTTGGGCCCGTAAGTGATATTATTTTATTTTCTAAAACTAAGACATTAACCAGGGATTGTACCATGATATGGGCAGAAAAGGCTAACCCTCAAAACGAGATATTAATTAGCGGCGCTATGGACTTGAAGTATGTCAAACATGGTGTTTACGAGCTGGTTGGGTTTTTTGCAGATATTAAAAAGAGCTCTATACATCGTAAAAATAGCGAGGGTACGAGGTATAAAAAATTACCCCGTGCAGCGCCGTTACTTAAAGATCTCATAATAGAAAAAGACAACATAGTATATATCGGCAATTTAAATGTTGATGTTGCGAAGAGTAAAGTTGTTCCTCTTGCTATAGAGATAGAGCTCAATGAGGAAGATGCAAGACGACAGATCGTGGAAAAGGTAGCTGATCTGAATATGAATAAGGACATGCAGGTAAATCCAATGCGTTTTAGTGAAGATACGATACGTATGAGAGGTTTTTTTGATAAAAAATAGATATGGGTAGAATAGTTGCTGTTCTGATAGCTACATTTTTTCTGACATCATGTTTTCATACTGCAAAACAAGATGTGGCAGACTTGAAGAGTAATAAGGTTGCTGCAATTGTATACAATTGTCGCTTTATTACGCCAGCTAGCGAGTTAGTGAATTGTATGGTTGGTTTCAATAAAGTGGAGAATGGTGTTACTACGGGAGCTGAAGGTTCTGCCGGTTGGACTGCATCAACCGATTGGCGTATTACGACTCTGGGCGGCCTTTTTAGTATGCTCATTGTAAAGCCTGGTACGTATAGATTGATGAATTTTACAACATATTTGATTGGTGAAGATTTTTACGTAGGTAGTGTGGATGGTATGGTAACCGATGTAGTTGTGAATGGTGGTGATGTTGTCTATATTGGTGGTGTGGAGATTGATGGTGCACAAAGTAAATCTATATATCACGGAATAGACACTGTTCATTACAAGATGGATTATGTAATCGAGAAGTTAAAGGAAAAATATTATAAGTATTTTGGGGAAGGTTCGGCACTACCTACAAAGCAGTTGGTTGAATTGACGGTAAAGACGTTGTTCAAGCAAAAATATATGCCAATTCTTGAATAGGTTTTATAGATTTTAGTAGATCATAGCATGGCCTTTGCAAGCCAAAGCTTTCTTCTAATTTCTCTCTAAATACTTCAAGTCCACCTTCTTACTTATTTTCTCTAACAGATCTCCTATCTCTCTTAGCATCGATTTTTAATCTTTCTTCCATTCCAAATGTGTACTAGAAAGAGCTGGAAGCAGCAGGAAATAAGGCTGGTCAAGAAAAATGGATAGAGCACCATTAAGAATGGCGATTGTATATATTATTATTTTCTAGCCAAAAGTTTGTTACTGAATTTTATGGGAGCGCAATTCAATAATCTATTTTATGAAACAAGGACATTGTGCTTAGCTATCTAGATAATAAGGTTGTATATTTGCTTTAGATTTTTAGCATTCTTTTAATGTGATATCAAGCATTAGGTATGATGCATTTGATCAGAAATTAGGTTATTTAATAAAGGATATGATAAAAATAGGCGTTAAAGGCTATATATTAGATGATGAAAAATTAACCAATAAGCAAATGTTGATAATAGATGATAGGTGTGGTTCAACAGGCGGATACTATATACATTTATTTGAGTTAAGTGGATCTCAAGTAACTTCAGCATATGATACATGGTATGAAACACTTGACATGGTGAGGCGTCATATTAAGGATCGCGGTATAAATATAAAATGGATGGAATAATTTATTCGAGTAACCATGAATACACAAATAGATCAATTGTTTGATCAAGTTTTTGAGGTAAAATATCTTGAGATGCGCCATGGCATAATATCGTTATTGTTCGCGCTCTCTGATAAAAAGGGTCAGTATATACTATCATCTGGTAAGTCCTCAAGTATCTTGCCAAAAGGTATAAGCTGGGATTATACCGCAGATTATAAATATGCAATGCATTATAAGATTGATGGTGTTTTTGATCATTTGTTTGAGGATATTGGGTTTGATTTAGATTTAGATAATAGGACTGTGCATACAAGGTTAGGTAATGTTCTGAAAACCATGAAAGAGGTAGAGGCTTTAGTAATAGTTATTTATCTGCTAGATAAGATAGTAACAACTGTAAATCCAAAATTCAAAAAGCAAAATATTACGAATGAAGAATATTATAATTCACCATATCTTGAGCCGTTAATTAAGGCTTCAAAGGTTGCCTATGATGAATGCATGAAAAATGAAACTGATGTTAATTATATTAAATTAGCAAAGGAACGTGAAGATAAGATTAATGCAGAATATGAGCGTCTTTTTGGAGAAGGTTTGGAGAGAAGTAAGTGATCAAGTGGAGATTGAATGAAATTGTTTTGGAGGGCAAGATCAAGGAAGGTTTATGAGGGACTTAAGTTATAAGTACATATGAATAATATAAATCAGCAAGACGATGAAATAAAAAGGTATGATTGGTATTTTACAGATCTTTATCCCGCTATACGTGGCATCTTTGAGAGTATTACCAAAGAGCTGAGGTTTATCTCTAACAGAAAAAACAAAAATGATAGGTATCAGAGTTGGGGATATATACACGGAGGCTACGATATTCTAACTATCTATTATGCACTTTGCAAAGTATATGAGATGGATTATGAAGAAAAGGCATTCTCTTTCGATCATTTAGAAAACCTAGATATAGAGATTTGTTTTATGCCCATTAATTACTATATAATGTCTATATTTGGTAGAAAGGTGGATATCAAACCAGATGATGATAGATATAAACTTTTTTTGAGATGTTTTATTAGTGAGTTAATAGATTTAGCGATACAAAAAGAACAGTTTATCCTATCTCATTATATAGAAGATATTAATCGTAATTATGAATCTGCTTACTTACAACAATTTGGACTGCTATTTGAATCTATGAGAACAAGATGTGAAGAAATTCCAAAAGAAGGGGACAATAGATATAAGTATATTTATGAAAAAGACCTTGGTCTTGATAGATACACCCCTTATATAGTAACAGCTAATCAAATGAAAAGCAGGAATAGATGATATGAAACCTTGTTACCGTTGGTACTTTTTTGAATTTCATCCGTATATACGTGGCATCTTTGAGAATGCACAAGGAAGACGAGCTATACACATTGCTAATGAAGTAGATAAGGTCAAGAGAGCGTATGAGTGGGGTTATCTACATGCTGGGTACGACATATTAACATTGTACTATGTGCTGTGCAAAATACACAATATAGATTATGAGGAACCATTGTTTTCTTTCAAGGAATTGGAAAATCTAGATATCGAGCTCTGCTTCATGCCTCCAAATTATTCAATTTTATCTTTGGTAAATAAAAATAGAGCAATGAGGGAAAATGATGATAAATATGAGTTATTTTTGAAGGAATTTGTTATAGAAATCAGTAGGATAGCAATAGAAAAAGAAAGCTTCATGTTATCGCGCTACATAGAGGATATAAATTATGAATACGAAGGTAGCTATTTGCACCAGTATGGGATGTTGGTAGAGGCAATGGTTACAAGATGTGATGAGATTCCAAAAGAAGGGGAGGAAGATATAAGGTATAAGTATGTTTATGCCAGTGATCTTGGGTTAGATAAGGGGATACCATATATAGTTACCCAAGACCAAATGAAAAATAAGAAGATAAGCTGAAAGATTAAATATCAATAGTACATCTTAGTAGAATCAAAGAATTCGTAAGATACTTAGATTTAATCAAAACCGCTTTTTAAAAGAGATATTTTATCAGCAGTAACATATAGCTAACGCGTCATGAAATAATGATGTCACTACAGTAAAAGCAGTTAAATTATAATCAGTATTATAGTGTAGTTTGACAAAAAAGACAAAGATGTCAACGAGTAGATTTAAGAGAAAAAGTAATGAATTTTCTAAAGTTGGGTAAGAGCCAAACAGAAGCATCGATAGTTTT
>NZ_JARGYT010000028.1:0-14445 GCF_034470605.1 Candidatus Cyrtobacter comes | reverse complement strand
AGGGCAAAGATATGCAAAAGCTCATAGCAAATGCGGGCCATACCTTGCTTTATCTACCTCCATATTCTCCAAACCTCAATCCTATAGAGAAAAAATGGGCTCAAGCTAAACAAATACGACGCGCAAATCAATGCTTTATTGACGAACTATTTAACACATATATGACATGACATTTTATGACGGATTAGATATACAATCTCACCGGTGATAACCCAAATAAACAGTTATTCTATCTTTTCTAGATATAGGATTATTGGATCTATATTATAATTACCATCTACAATTACTTTTAAATCTTCAAATAACGTTAAATGTGGTATAGAACCTGAATACCCTATCCCATTCTTGACTAATTCATTAAGAACATTTTTACCATTAAAGTCTTTGAAAAAAACTACAGAACCATTATAAGTGGAAAAATTGTTACAAAAATTTTCCAAATCGTTGATCTTTTTATCTAAAGAAACCAGATGTATAGCAATTTTCTTACTTGTTAGATACTTTTGTTGTAACTTAACAGCTTTAGAAAACGAATCCTTACATGCTCTGCACCAAGACGCAAACAGAAAGACCAAATTCGTCTTACTTTTTTCCAACTTAACAGTTTTAGAAAAATCCAAACTCTCAATTGATTTTACTTCAATAGAAAACGAGCTACTTGCCAAAATAAACGACATAAACGCAAAAATGCGTAAAATAAATATCACTTGTGCAAAAATTATAAACTCCAACTTGCAAGAAACGCAAAACCAATCACATTACCCATCTTGCTACCTTGTCAGTATATAACGTATCAATTTCATAGGCAATGGACCACTTAAATTGAAATTTATAAATAAATTTCAATTTAATACATAAGAACAGTACTTCCTGATAAATTAATTTTCTCTACAAGAGTATGATAGCACTTATAAACATATAGATCCATCTAATGCATTGGATAATAAAGTTATGTGCTCAATAAATAATTTCACTATATCATGGCTTCTATAATTTTAAGCGATCTTTGTAGTTCCGCTATAATAGATAGAAAAATAGGTAAACTTGCTGGAGCGCTTATAAAAGATACAATATTCGGTAATACAGAGACGAGATCTTTTGATAGCAGACTAGGCGGGCTCCTTGTTAAAACCCCTACTTATGGAAGTAAAATACCATTCTTATATGGGGCCGCAATAATGCCAGGAGAAATAATATGGACCTCAAAACTTGAGGAAATTACAAATTCTCAAGAAAGAACTTCTGGTGGTAAAACATCGAGAGTTAAACGTATACACGTATCTTTTTATTATAGAATATCATTAGCAATTTCAATATGTTCAGGCCCTATTAGCGAATTAAAAAATATTTTTGCCAACGGTATACGGTTAGAGCAAAGCGCATATAAAATAAGAATATATAGTGGCTCGGAACACCAAATGCCTGATCCACTGATTGAAAGTATAGAAGGTATTGGTAATGTACCAGCTTACAGAGGAATCGCATATATTATTTTTGAAGACCTAGATCTTAGTGAATTTGAAAATAAATTACCAGAATTTACTTTTGAAGTAGTAAAAATAGCAACACATCCAAATGCACAAAATTTACAAAACTCCTTAAAAGAGATAATTCTTCTACCAGGGCATGGTGAATTTACATATGAGATCAAGCCCCATACTATGTTTGAAGGTGACTATATAGGTGATAAGTGGATACAAAGGGGGAAAGGGGCGTATGTAAATGTTAATAATTGTAAAAAAGAAGCTGATAGTATTTATAGCCTGGAGAAACTTTTTAAAATATTTCCAAATTTAGAGTGGATTTCTGTAACAGTAGCCTGGTTTTGTAGCGAAATAAATATAAAAGATGCAAAAATCGAACCTAAAATTAGCAAGACAGGTGATTTTAAGACATTCCCCAAAGAATGGAGCGTTGGGCATAAATATACAATAAAAAATGCATCTATAATTCAAAATAAACGATATCAAGGAACAGTAAGCGATAATGGTCTGTATACATTATTAGATTTTATAAAAAGTAAAAGAAATGCACAAGGTAAAGCTTACAAGATAATGTTACGACCCATCGTACTTATGGATACAAAACAACTACTAGATGCTAGTATAATCACAGGCCAAGCTGATTATCAGCTAAACAACTTCTTTAATAAAAATTATAATGATTTCATAAAGCATTATGCATGCTTATGCGGAAATATTATAGATGCTATTAGTATAGGGAGTGGGCTCATTGGAATCACATCTATCAAAGATAATGATAATAACTTTCCAGGCATAGATAATTTAATAAATCTTTCTAAAGAAGTTAAAGAGCTTTTACCATCAAAATGTCTGATTACTTATTCGTCAGATATAAATGAATATCACGAAAATAGTGATGGTTGGTATAATATGGATAAACTTTGGACATCACGATACATAGATTTTATTGGTATCAATATTAATTCATCATCTTTAAGCAAGCTAGATAACTTTAAAATGGATGGCGACACTATAAACAATAGTTATTTTGATGACTTATATAATAAATTGGCAAAATGGTATTTTGCTGAGCATAAGAACCCAGATGATGTTAATACTGATTGGAAGCCAGGATTAAAGAAAGTATGGCTCACAGAATGCGGTTATATAGCCGCAAAAAACGATAATCAAAGCATCTTTAAAAAGAGGCTTATTAACTATCATATAAAAAAAGAAATAAGCTTCATTGACAAAAAATTCGTTCTTGGATGGGACGTTAGACCACAATCTAAACAAAATGAATACGATATAGCACAAGACTTAAATAACAAATTATCAAACCTCGATATATCATCAATTATATTTGATATTTTCAAAAAATGTAATGTATTAGAAAAAAACATTAATGTAGATATTAATGAAATTGATAGTAATTTTAAGGGTATTATTATTGGAAATAATAATGCAAAAAGCATTATAGATACCTTATGCACAGCATATGATCTAAGCTTATTTGAAAAAGATGGGAAGTTAGTTTGCATACAGGATTCTTTTAGTAAAGAGTATAATATAGAATACGATCACATTGTAAAATCAAATAATACTTTTATAAAAAGTACAAAACCATTTTGCGAAATACCAACGAAACTTTCTATATCTTATTTTGATAAGGCCTCACATTGCGAATTAAAAAATCTACATGTTTCAATATGTGATAGCAAAATTGACACTACAACATTAGATGTCAATATCCCGCTTGTATTATATGAAAGCGAAGCAAGAGAGCTTTCAAAAAAAATATTATATAAATTAGTTATAGAGAGACATGAGTACAATTTTATACTTCCGAGTAGTTACTTATTTATCTCTATTTCTGATAATTTAATTCTTAATAATTATTTAATGAAGGTAAGTGAACTAGACTTTGGATCTGATGGTGCGATAAAGATTAAAGCCTTCTCTATTCAAAAACATACTCTTTCTAGTGCAAAAGTGCATACAGCAGATGAAAGTGCATATAGTTTTATTGTAGAGGATAATGAGGTAGAGATATTAGATATACCAACGCTAGCCTCTGAAGAAAAGAGAGATATGCCTAGACTTTTTATTGCGGTAGCAAATAAAAAAGAGGAAATTATTAGATATGCGATTAGGGATAAAATTACAGAAATAAAGTCTAAAAATATACAATCTACAATAGGAGTTACATTAAATTTACCTAAAGCTTCTAGCCCATATATCACAGATACACTTAACAAGTTAGTGATTAATTTAAAAAGTGGTGAGCTAGAAAGTATCTCAGACGAAGATTTTTTATCTGGCAAAAAAAATATTGCAATATTTGGACGTGAAATAATAATTTTCAAAAATGCTAAACTTTTAGATAAAAATAAGTACAAAATAGACACCTTATTAAGAGGTAGGCAGGGGACTGAAAAATTTATAAATACACATACAGATTGTGAAAAATTTATCCTGCTTGATGATAGCTTAAATACTATTTATTTTGAGGAACAAGATATAAAGGAAAATATAAACTTTGAGTATATGGGAACAAAAATGGAAACAAAACTTGAAGCTTATAATCTATACCCATTACCAGTTAGTAATTTATACTTTGATAAGAGAAATGGAAGATTAAGCTGGAACAGTAGAATCAGAGGATTTGCGGCCTCTTTTGGTTATTGCGATATAGAAGAATCATTAAATATGTATACTGTAATTTTTAAAAATAATCATGGCAGCTTTTTTAGGGTAAATACAAAAAATACTTATATTGATATCCCGGCAAATATAAATGAGATATTAATAAATGGTGCAGAGTGTTCAGTGGCACAAATCTCTAATATTGTTGGTATGGGAGAGATCTCTAGTATTATAATCGGTTAAGATAAGTTCAGTGCAAGATATAAGATAGGGATTAGCTATATAACTTGTAGCGCTCATTATGAATAGCTATAAATTTAAGTTTTGTGAAAAGGCTTCAATTCATCGTTACGGATATGCTGGCAATGCTAAATTGCCGCACAAAAAGATTAGCAAATATCAGGAAAATAATGCGCTTAACCATTCTTATGTTCCTTAATAAGGATAAAAGTTATTCTATATATCTATAGCAAATACTAACATATAGATACCCCCCTTTAATAAGGGGAATCTTAACTAGCGACCTGTACTAAAAGAATAGGATAAAACCAGTATTTATAAAAGTGAAAAACAGAAAAGGTGTAAGACAGCGGTAAAGGTATTTAAATAAGTATCACCAAAAAGGCGATACAAGCTTTTTAGGTAATCCAGCCGCAGGTTCCCCTACGGCTACCTTGTTACGACTTCACCCCAGTCATCGACCCCACCGTGGTAAGCTACCTCCTCTTGCGAGGTTAGCGCACCTACTTAAGGTAGAACCAACTCCCATGGCGTGACGGGCAGTGTGTACAAGACCCGGGAACGTATTCACCGCAGCGTGCTGATCTGCGATTACTAGCGATTCCAACTTCATGCACCCGAGTTGCAGAGTGCAATCCGAACTTAGGCGATTTTTTAGGATCTGCTCAGGGTCGCCCCGTCGCTTCCTATTGTGATCGCCATTGTAACACGTGTGTAGCCCAGGCCGTAAGGGCCATGTTGACTTGACGTCATCCCCACCTTCCTCTGGCTTAGCACCAGCAGTTTCCTTAAAGTTCCCGGCATAACCCGATGGCAACTAAGGATGAGGGTTGCGCTCGTTGCGGGACTTAACCCAACATCTCACGACACGAGCTGACGACAGGCATGCAACACCTGTGATGGTCCAGCCGAACTGACCGACTAGTTTCTTAGTCGTACGACCACCATGTCAAGGCCTGGTAAGGTTTTTCGCGTAGCATCGAATTAAACCACATGTTCCACCGCTTGTGCGGGTCCCCGTCAATTCCTTTGAGTTTTAATCTTGCGATCGTACTCCTCAGGCGGAGTGTTTAACGCGTTAGCTACGACACCGAGATAAATCCCGACATCTAACACTCATCGTTTACTGCGTGGACTACCAGGGTATCTAATCCTGTTTGCTCCCCACGCTTTCGTGCAACAGCGTCAATAATCGGCCAGATAGTCGCTTTCGCCTCCGGTGTTCCTCCTAATATCTACGGATTCCACCCCTACACTAGGAATTCCACTATCCCCTCCGATATTCAAGCCTTGCAGTTTCAGAAACAGCCCTTAAGTTGAGCTTAAGGATTTCATTCCTGACTTACAAAACCGCCTACGCACTCTTTACGCCCAATAATTCCGAGTAACGCTTGCCCCCTTCGTATTACCGCGGCTGCTGGCACGAAGTTAGCCGGGGCTTCTTCTGTGGGTACCGTCATTATCTTCCCCACTGAAAGAGCTTTACAACCCGAAGGCCTTTATCACTCACGCGGCATTGCTGGATCAGGCTTTCGCCCATTGTCCAATATTCCTCACTGCTGCCCCCCGTAGGAGTCTGGACCGTGTCTCAGTTCCAGTGTGGCTGATCATCCTCTCAGACCAACTAGAGATCGGAGCCTTGGTAGGCCTTTACCCCACCAACAAGCTAATCCCACATAGGCTCATCTTATAGCGATAAATCTTTCACCCGTAGGCAATATACGACATTAGCTACCGTTTCCAGTAGTTATTTCATACTATAAGGCAGATTCCTATGCATTACTCACCCGTCTGCCACTAACCTGATAGATGCAAGCACCTATCAAATCCGTTCGACTTGCATGTGTTAGGCATGCCGCCAGCGTTCACTCTGAGCCAGGATCAAACTCTCATGTTATGATCCAAACTCTATTATTAAGTAACTGACTTGCTACTAGTAAGCAGCAATAAGCTAACAAATAGAGTTTGTTAATTACCGCTGTCTTACCTCTTTTCTGTTTATACTTTTCAAAAGAGAAGAGATGATTTACATCTCCCGAAGAGGGAGGTATTTATAACCACTATTCCTCTAGGTGTCAACTGACTTTTTTCGTTTTTTTATAAAAATTAATGGATCAATATAATAAAATCGCTCTAAAGCAGATTTTACTGCCCATCAGAACAACAAAAACTTTTTCATATTTATCTCAAAATGATAAATTAAGTGAAGGAGACTTAGTAGAAGTTGAGTTTGGGAAGCAAAATCTTATTGGCATGGTAACCGCACAACCCGCCGAGGATGTAAAAAATCCTGAAAAGCTCAAATATATTAGCAAAAAGCTACCGTATAAATTCACAAATAATTTTATAAACTTTATATATAAAGCATCAGATTATAACATTTGTGAACATGGACTAGTACTGAAATCCTGTATAGCAAATTTATCTGGCGGTAGCAGAGATGTAGAAATTGAAGAAGAAAACTTGTTACCACCTATTAACACAACACTCTCTCAACCACAAGAAAACGCCCTCAATTCCATATTATCCTCTCATAACCCAATATTACTAGAAGGAGTAACTGGTTCTGGCAAAACAGAATTATATTGCTATGCAATATATGAAACAATCAAAAATAATGGACAAGCATTGATATTATTACCAGAAATAATACTGGCAACACAGATATCTGAACGCATAGCAACTATTTTTGGCAAAGAGAAAATTACAAATTGGCACTCCGGAATATCACAAGCTAATAAACGAATAATATGGAAAAATATAATAAATGGAAAAATAAAATTAATAATAGGAGCAAGAAGCGCGTTATTTTTACCATTTCTTAATCTTAAAATTATAGTTGTTGATGAAGAACACGACACTTCATTTAAACAAGAAGAATCCATTATATATAACGCAAGAGATATGGCGGTTTTAAGAGCACATGAAGAAAAATGCAAAGTTATACTATCATCCGCAACACCATCACTTGAAAGCCACTTAAACGCACTATCTGGAAAGTATAGCAAGGTACCGCTTGAGAAAAGATTTGGAAAAAGCAAACTTCCAGAAATAAAAATAATTGATATGCGTCAAAACACCTCTTCTAGATTTAGCTGGATATCAAACGATCTAATCAGCGCTATAAACGAGACATTATATATAAAAAAGCAATCTATGTTATTTTTAAATAGAAAAGGGTATGCGCCGTTAAGCGTATGTTTAAATTGTGGATATAAGGAGAAATGCCCAAACTGCTCATTTTCATTAGCTTTTTACAAATCAAGCAATACATTAAAATGTCATTATTGTAACTATTGTAGCAATGAAAAATCAACGTTCTGTAAACACTGCAGCAATATAAAAATTCAATTACGAGGAGTTGGTATAGAAAAAATAGAAGAGGAAGCGAGAATATTATTTCCAAGCGCCAGAATCATCTCACTGGATAGCAGCACAATCTCAACACATAAAAAAGCACAAAGATTGATTGCAGATATCTCAGAAAAGAAATTTGATATCATAATTGGAACACAAGTAATAGCTAAAGGCTTAGATTTTGAATCTATACATCTAGTCGGCATCATACAGGCCGATCCATACAGCCATGATTGCGATATACGCGGTATAGAGAAATCATACCAACTCCTTAATCAAATTTCAGGAAGAGCAGGAAGAAAAGAACAGCAAGGTATCGTACTTATGCAATCTTATAATCCTACAAACCCACTGTTAATCAAAGCTTTGTTTAATAAAGAACAATTTTTGGAAGAAGAGCTTAATGACAGAAAGGAATCATATATGCCGCCATTTTCTAGATTAATCTCTATTAACGCCTCTGCAAAAAATGAGGAAAAACTTATAAATTATATGAATGAACTTAGGGACGCTGCACAAAATATAGATATACTAGGCCCCTCACCTACTAATAGAATTAGACAAAGGTACAGGTATAGAATTATAGTCCAATCAACAAAAGGATTGAGCACACAAAAATCAGTTAAAAATTGGATAAACTCTGTAAAAAAACCCTCATCAATACAACTTTCTATAGATGTCGATCCATATAACTTTTTATAAAAAATCTTCGCATAAAATTATGATGTAAATTATAGGGCTAAATCAATTTTTGAGATCATATACTTAATGTTATCAATTAGTAGCGTACTTTATACCGAATTTATAACAACTTGTATCAAAACCTTCTACTTAGGCTCATCAGCCTATTTTTTGAATTTCTCCTTTAGCCAGTACAGCTTTAGTAACTAACGCGCTAACCTCACCACCGAATCTTTATAAAAGCGCCACCTTGCCATATATTACATCAATATCCATCTAGATTACTATGTGTAATGGTATAACAATCATACACCTACATAATCTGACTCTAGACTAACGTACCAACCAAGTATATAATCGCGCCATAATTAAACGGTTAGCTGCGTGTAAATGTATTCAAGAACCGATGATTGGTAATTTATCAACTAATAATTATGGTACATTAATATGGCAAGAGAAGACCAAAAAGAGATACAAGTTCAAATGAATAACCTTGTGGCACATGGCGAACATGATGCGGCTAATGCAGGAAACAACCATAACGATAGGGATTATAACATAGATGGTGGGAATCACATGAATGATGGGAATCACATATATGGTGATGAGCTTTATGCATTAGCATATCAGATACATTATGATGAGCGTTATGCATATGATATTCAGATGCGTGAGGTAAAAAAAGATAGCAGGCATGAACAGAGGGTGCTAAAGCGCGCTGAGCTTAAGGCTAAGAAAGAGGCTCTTTTTTTCGCCGAAACTTCCAAAACTGGAATTTATGTAATAGAAAATAGCGATACCATCATAAGGGTATTGAATGACTCATATGAATGGGGCAAGGGTTTTAGCGAGCGCCTTGATCAGCATTTTAGCAAGAATTTGGGTAATCATTCTACTCAACACTTCAGCACTGATAATAAGGAAAAATCTACCCCCCTCATTGATGCTAATGGAGGATATTTGCATGCTGGCTTAAGCTTCTTGCACCTTGGATTTAGTTCCGCTTATGCTTATTATAGTAAGTCTATCAACACGATAGCTTTCTCAGCTATAAATACAGTAATATATGCGGCTAAGAGCAATACAGATTTGTTAAAAAGTGATAATCCATATATCCAATGCTTCATGGATGCGTCTACAGCTCCAATTGCGCAGCTCGTAACATTCAATCCGTATGGAGCCGCTGTTACGGCAGGGCTTGGCTCAGCAAAATGCGTTCTTCCAGAATCATTACAGCCAGTTATAGCAGTTGCCCAGAACATCAATGATTTAGCTAATGCACTCATTAATACAGTCAATCCTGTTATACAAACTGTTGAAGCAGTGAAATTAGTGTATACTACCTTCGATGCACTCGATGCACTCCATAACCACCACGCTTCACCTGGTGAAGCGTCCACGAATAATGATGTTCACATATAATTGTGAAATATTAGTGAGTTAATATAACCACTGATTAATAATAGCTTATACAGAAGGTTGGAACATTTTTCACAAATAGCGACTTTGGATGATTATGTTTCAATCTTCGGCTAATCTTATCTCTTGAAATAGCGATGAAGCTAAGGAACACATGATCCAGTTTACCTCATACCCCTTGCTTTAGTCAGCCAAAGAAGTGCTCAATAATGTTACGTGAGCGAATGTTCAATTAGCTCAAAAACTTTAGAAGAGATGTGATATAAACATCGCATCTCTCAGCTTTGTTTTTCTAGTGATTGAAGCTGAACTCTCATAGCTAAGAGGCTGTACTATAGTGGTATTATCTATGCACCTTAAATAAACCAGCTATAGCAATCTATGCCTAAAATGAATATCGCCTAAATTTTGAGACATTATTTTTTGGCACTTGATTTGAGTAATGCTGGACAGCACCATTTCCCAAATACCGAACTTTGACAAAAACCCATAATAAATACCGTTTTACACATAAAGACAATTATTCAGGCGACCATACATTATTCCAGTAACAATATGTGGCCAAACAACGCTTGATCAGCACCAAATTACGGCCCAGTAACATGACCTTAGCATCTAATAAACTCTTATTCTTTTAAATTCATTGAAACAAAGCTATGATAGTAATAAGTATCAAAAACCCAGCCAAATACCGCATGATTAAAGTATATTAAATTAATCTATGCATTGCATTTAATTCGACATAGTACTTTTAGATGCTAAGTTACATGCCAAGCTAATTATGCTCTGCCTTACTCTTTTATCTTGTATGCATTGAAAAGCCTTTATCAATTCGCTTATCTCTGAATAGACATCTGTATTTTTAATCTGTACCCCAGCAGAGTCTGCTGCTTCTGACATATCATGTGATGTTTCTTGGTATTTATAATCTCCTAGTCCTTGGAAAAAATAGGCAACATTTGTATCTAAAAATTTTGCAAAATCATGAAGCTTGCTACAACTTATCCTATTTATCCCTCTTTCATATTTTTGTATTTGTTGAAAAGTCAAATTAACAGAATGGGCTAATTCATACTGACTTATACCTTTTTCTAACCTTTTTTTCCTAAGCATCATACCAACGTGCACATCGACATGATGCGCGCCATCATTTCTCTTTTTACTCATAACTCAACATATAAAACCTTCTCACAAAACAACTATATTGCGATAAACTCAAAATGCACGTCTAATTTTTATTCTTAACAAAATACGAATCATACTATTCAACTAAATGAATTCTGATAAATGACGCATCTAACAAACTGTAACCTATGTATAAAGGCATTAATGATATTAATTCATCAAAATTTCTAAAAATAACGAGGGCATATTATAACACTCATCTGCATTTACTAAAAGGAATGCAACTCAAAGTTAAGCCAAAAATACACACATATATAGGTATTTTTTGAAAGAAATAATACATACAGCACTATGTCTCTGAAAGGCGTTAATACACCTATAAAAGGGCGCTCTTTAGTATAAAGATAATTTATAACTAACACCCATCATCATAAAGATAACTAAATGAATATAAAGACGTATGAGAAGATCTGAATATATGAGTTCGTTATACTGTTTTATATATCTTATACATAAAGTAAAATCCTTCATACCAATATACTCACTACATAACCTCAAGATAATATTTAAAATTCAATAGAACGATATTATGAAATACAAAAAAATCTATGGTAGCTGTAGTAGCTATGATGGGTTTAGTGGAGTAAAAAGATAGTCATTCAATAAAATAATGCAGCTACTTAAATAAGTAGCTGCAAAAACTATGTAGCACCTAATACCTTGATAGATGAATTGTTAATGGCTTGGAACACTTTGGCGAGTTATATTTTCATATAAATTCATTTGATTGCATAGGTAACAATACTTGTTACAAAGTATACAATGAATAGAAAATACTTTCATTTCATTAAATGGCCATAACAAAAGCTACGTAATAAATCTGAATTACCACAAAAGAAAAGTGAGAAAAATCCTTTATAGGCGCTCAAGTATTTTATGCTGGTATAATATAAAAATGTAATTATTCTTCCAATATAGACGCCTCTACCAAGTTAGTATAATACTACAAATCCTCATTTGGATTGTTTTTATAGATAACCTAATTAATGATAAAAGAGCTATATATAAAAATGAGTATATGCTAATTAATTAAAACCGCACATTGTATTGTGATTTTATAAATTTTTCTTATAAATTATCTTTGTTGGTCTTTTTTGTAATTGTATGATTAAGTCAGGATGGGAAATTGTTATAGGACTGGAGGTCCATGCACAAATAGCTTCTAAGTCAAAACTATTTTCTCGTGCCCCAACATCATTTGGCGCTGATCCCAATACAAATATCGAGCTATTTGATGTTGCAATCCCAGGAACATTACCTGTATTAAATAAAGAATGCATAGAGCTGGCAGTACTAACAGCTCTGGGAGTAGGTGCCGTAATTAATAAATTATCTCGCTTTGATAGAAAACATTATTTTTATCCAGACCTTCCTCTTGGTTATCAAACAACTCAATTTTATGAGCCAATAGCAAGAGATGGAATCATTACTATAGGTAGTGGTAAAACAATAAAGATAGAGAGATTACATATAGAACAAGATGCGGGAAAAAGTATTCATGATCAAAGTATGTATGAAACTTTTATAGATCTAAATCGTGCTGGTATTGGTCTTATGGAGATAGTGACCGCTCCAGATTTGAGAAGCGCTAAAGAGGCCTCAGAATTTCTATCTAAGCTAAGATTAATTCTTAGATACCTGAATACATGTGATGGGGATATGGAAAAAGGTTCGTTAAGGTGCGATGCTAATGTTTCAGTACGACCTATTGGAAGTGATAAATATGGAAATAGAGTCGAGATTAAGAATCTTAATTCTTTAAAATTTTTAGAAAAGGCAATAGAATTTGAAGCTATAAGACAGATAGCAGAGATAGAATCAGGAAATGATATAATTCAGGAAACAAGGTTATTTGATACTAATAACCTTGAGACCAGAAGTATGAGACTAAAGGAGGACGCCGTAGATTACAGATACTTCCCAGATCCAGATATTCTTCCAGTAGAGCTCTCTGATGAGTATATAAGCAGTATGAAGGCAAGACTTCCTGAACTACCCGATCAAAAACTAAAAAGATACACGGAGTCCTTAAATATTCCCCTTAAAGAGGCCCTGGTCCTTATTGCAGAAAAATCTGTATCTGAGTTTTTTGAAAAACTAAACTCTCTTGTACAAGATTCTAAATTATGTACAAACTGGCTCATAGTGGAACTATTTGCAAGGATGAATAAGCTTGAAGTCAAAATAGATGATGAGAGGATGATTAAAGTACATATGCTCGCACAGCTGTTACTTTTTTTAAAAAATAATGAGATTTCCGCCTCATCAGCAAAACAGGGGTTAGATATAATGTTTGAATCAGGAAAAGATCCAGCCTCTATAATAAAAGAAAGATCTTTAATGCAAATAAGTAATCATGATACTATTAAGGAAATAATAATATGTGTTTTAAGTGAAAATTCATTAGAAGTAGAAAGATATAAAAATGGCGAAGATCGTCTCTTTAGTTTCTTTGTTGGGCAAGTTATGAAAATTGCAAAAGGTAAAGCAGACCCCGGTATAATTAATGAGCTCCTTAAAAAACTTCTCCCCTAAACAATAAGTTGCATATGTGTTGAGATTTAGATATGAGCAAGGGCATTAAAATCACACTTTAAGATAGGAAGTGTGATTTAGAGGGCGTTTATTAAAAAAGATCAAGATAGAATTATATAACATGACTTGCTATTATAGCTTTTGGTGCTTCAATTAAATATGGCTAGATAGTGATTTAAGATGAATTAACAAAGCTAATAATCCGTAATATAAGCCAGGCTATCTATCACCTCAAATAAACCAGCTATAGTGTATTAGAATTCTTTGATTCTACTAGATATAGTAAATCAAGTTAAGATTTGCGTATTAAAGAATTTAACTAAAGCATCATAGAGCAAGATGACTAATATGAGCTCTAATCCACCTCTTAGCCAAAAATTTCTCTATTGGCTTCAAATCATTTGAATAAGGAGGTAAAAAAATACAGCTAACAGATTAAATAAGATCTTTTCCGAGATTTATGGGAGGAAGCATTGTCCATAATAACTACCTGACCAGATTTAAGCTCATTAATTAAAAATTTCCCAAATCTCAAAAACTTGAGTATTGCAAGAACAATTAAATTAGTGCTATAGTAAAAGCAGTTGAATTACGATCAACTAAAAAATGTATTAATTGCCTGATGCAACACATTACAACGCTCAATTTGTTGTTTAATCCATCTCTTAGCCCAGAATTTCTCAATAGGGTTCATATCTGGTGAATATGAAAAATATTAGTTTACAGCCAACAGATTCAATTAATGCTCTTGTCTTCTGAGATTTATGGAAACTAGCATTATCCATCACCACAAATTGGCCGGGGGTTAACTACTTGATTAAAAAAATGTTCTACCCAATGATTAAAAACATCTGTGTTGCAAGAACCGTTGAAAAGGTGCTATTGACTTGTGATTAACATATCCAGCTATAATGTTTGT
>NZ_JARGYT010000027.1:0-14532 GCF_034470605.1 Candidatus Cyrtobacter comes | reverse complement strand
CCAGAACCCAGCATTTCTGGCAGATATCTAGGAGATAGAGTTCGATGAAATGTAGCGTTTTCTTCAAAAAAAGTCAAAAACTCTGGGTCATCAAGGATCGTAGCAGAACTATTGCCTGTGTTACAGGGGATGCTACAACGTTCAAGCGACTTTTTGAGAAAGTAGAGAGTCTGGAAAATTGCCGATTTTACACGGATGATTGGGATGCATTTGCCAAAATTTTGCCTAAAAATCGCCATGTTATCGGCAAATCAGGAACCGTATGCATTGAGCATAATAACAGCAACACAAGGCATGACCCGCCGCACAAAAATTGTATCCAAAGAAGAGGAAATGGTTACTATAAAGCTCTGGTGCGCTCTTACAACACCGGAGATTTTTCAGCATTATCAGGATACATTATTATCTATCTTTAGGTGAAAACTCTCGAAAATTGATGAGATGGACAAAATCTGGAATATGGCAAATGATTTTCAACACGTTAGCTATAGATGCAGATAATGAGTTGATAATGATAGATTTTATAATAATCAGAGCGCATCAGCATTCAGCTGGAGCTTTAAAAAATATAGAACCTGGTATGCAAGGGCTAGGAAGGTCGAAAATCGGATTCACTAGCAAATTGCATACTGCATGTGATACTCTTAGTAATCCTATTAAATGCTTTGTAACCGCTGGTCAAAGATCATCAAGGCTTTAGGGCTTGTGGATGGTAAGGAGATGGGGGCGCTGATTACTGACAATGGATATGATGAAAACTATATAATAAGATATGGCAAAAAAGGTTAATGAAGAAGCGGTTATTCCACCAAGATCTAAGGAATCAAGGGAGTATTGAATTGCGCAAAGAGCGTAACCTAGCGTATGTTCAATAAACTCAAGCATTTTAGGCAAGTTGCCACAAGATACGATAAGCTTAACATCACATACCTATGATTTGTTTTTATAGCTAGCATCTATTATGCTTAAAATAAATGTCGACACTATCTAGATACAGTTGGCAAATTATAAATGAAGATGGTAGTAGATGTATTACTATAATACTGGAGCTTTCTATATACATTCTTCTCTTCTTTAAGGTCTCTCTGGGCACCTTATCAATTGCTTTTAGGCAATGCCCGAGTTTTATTTGCGTATGCTAATTATGTGCTGATAAAGACGCAGTACTACCTAATAGAAGTTACGGAAAACTAGCTTTATAATAGTGTATGGCCTTTTTAATCAGCATCGTATTGCACAATATAACGTATTAATTATACAATTAACAATATAAATCAATTAGATAGACCTATAGAATCCTCTACTTCTAATTCTGGCTGCACCTGTTGCACCACCTCTTTTGTATCATTGAAATACCCATAAAGACCAGTAAAAAAACCACATACCGCACCAGATATGCTAGCCTCTATACTAACACCTTTAAAAATTTTCAAACTTATACCATCACCAGTAATTGCAACTACACACACTGCACTAGCCATAACCAAAGCACTTGCAGCAGCCCCTATAAACATGTGAGATAAAATTTTTGGCATCCCAATATCATTAGATAAAATCTCAGGTAACTCACTATAATTAAAATTTAGAGCCTTTTTAAATCATAATGCACTAATAGCGGATCCTATAAAGAGGATACCACCCAACAATAGATCGGTTATTAATCCTGATATAGTCATATTCTTATCACTAAGAAGAATAGAATGTAATAGAGGCGCTGCGGCCGGATATATGGATATATAAAGAGAATCCTTTAAGTCTGATGTAAACCCTTTATTAACTTTAGGTTTTGACATATATTAAATTAATCAAATAACTATTTACAACTCCTGATTATAGCATAAGATATCAAGGCAAGCCTCCATTTAATTAATCTTTACCTTAAATTATAATATATGTATTATTCAAAGAATAATATGTATAAGGAATCAAAGTTTACATAAAACCACCCTTATCTATCTAGACAATATCAACATTTATTTGAACAACAAATAGATTTCTACAAAAAGCCTGGATATGTAATATCTCAAGCCTATTCGTAGGACAGTGCGTCTGAAGTGCTCGATTTTATAAAATGTAATCTCTATCAGATTGCGTTTTTTGTATAATTCTTAGTGTCTTGGTCTTTTTTTCTATAACACTACCTCATTTCTCAGGCTCTATATACCTAACCTGAAATGCGTTCCGATAAGTGGCGGAAAGATTTTTTCGTCATAGAAAGGTATATCCCTATAGCAATAGAAAATGAGATGATGGACGAACCTCCATAACTAATAAATGGAAGCGTCATACCTTTTGTTGGAAATAAATTCATAGAAACACCAGAATTAAATGTAGACTGAATAACTAGATAAGATAGTAATCCAACAGTTGAGTAGATAATAAATTTATCATTAGTTTTTGTACTTACAAGAACACCCCTTATGAAGATTATAAGAAATAGTAGCAATAATAACATACAAAAAATTACCCCTAATTCTTCCGCAGCAACTGAGAAAATAAAATCAGTATGCGCATCCGGTAATGAATATTTTACAACACCCTCTCCAGGCCCTCTTCCTAACAACCCTCCAGATTCAAATGATTGTAGAGATTTTGTCACTTGATAATTTTCCGTTTGCTCAGGATATAAAAAATTATTAATCCTTGATGCAACGTGCGGCATAGAGTTATATGCTACAAAAAAAACGAACCCCATAAAAAATAGGATATAAAAAACCCATAACAATGGAATTCCAGAGATAAATAATTGGATACCCACAACCATTGAGATAGTAACAGTTGCTCCAAAATCTGGCTGCAGCATCAGTAGGGAGATCACAATAATGTGCGCCGTAATACAGAAAAGAAATCTTTCTTTATAATCCTTAGAAAGAATAGAGCCAATGGTTATTGCATAAAATGGCTTCAGAAATTCAGATGGTTGAAATGCAAAACCCATGATACTGAACCACCTTTTAGCACCTTTAATTTCGTTTCCAAAATAAGGCAGTAAAATTAACGTAGATAGTATTATAAAAAAACCAAATATTGATAATAGCTTAACTATTTTTCTACTAAAACACGATATAAATACTATAAGTATCAATGAGATACAGATAAATACTAAATGTCTTTGAAAAAAATGAAACTTCGCCGCACCTATCCTAACCGCAACAGCAGGGCCGGCAGAACCAACAAGTAGGAGGCTTATTACCATCAAAAAGAGAACGATTAGAAATGTCATAGAATCTATGGACCACCACCAAGATCCTATCTTACTCCCCCTTCTTAGCGCCAAAATGATCACTTAGAAAATTACCCGCCGCCTTTATGCAACCCTGATCTATCCCATGCGCCAAACCCTCTGCTACATAGCACCGTACATTAATCCCACCTTTTTCAATAGAATGCCTAGAAAACCTCATTGCAGAGAATGGCACAACCTGGTCTTGATCACCATGTATTAAAAGAATATCGGGCCCAGAAATAGATTCACGCATTGATGCATGTGGCGAAATTAGCATACCAGAATTACATATCGCACATGATATATAAGGAACCTTCTCAAGAGCATAGTGAAGGCTTACCATACCACCCTGAGAAAAGCCAAAAATTCCAACTTTTTTGATATCTATTTGGTATTTTACCAAACACTCCTCTATGAACTTATCTAGTATTATAAAATTAGCACACAAACAATTATACATCCGCTCTTCATCCCTATCAACCAAGCTAAACCATTGATATGAACCAGGAACCCCACCCTCAAATCTTTCGGGCGCATCTGGTGATATAAATAACGAATTTGGCGTATACTGCGCCAGATCAGGCGCTATAGATATTAGGTCATTTTTATTAGAACCATACCCATGTAGCATAAAAATAATACTATCTACGCTAGTGCCATTTAAGGAAAAGATGGAGTAATTTAGCATAGGAGGTTACGCACTTATACAAGCCTTGGTGTATAGCACCAAGCCATACTAACTTCAAAGCAAAATTTTATTTAGCGCCCTTGAAGGCAGTATACTAAAGTAACGCAATCTAGAAATACAGCCAACTGTACAATACTTATACACTATATTTTAAGTATATTTATTTCATACTATATCTCATCCTCATTGCCACAGATATTGTACCGTCATCCATATAATCAAGCTCAGCACCAACCGGCATACCATGAGCTAACCTTGTTATCTTAACATTAGTATCAGATATGGTCTGCCATATATAATGAGCAGTACTCTCACCATTTAAAGTTCCATCTAGTGCCAATATAACCTCAGAAACCTTAAATTCCCTAATCCTATCCTTGATAGAATGTATATTTAGAGTTGCGGGCGTCTTGCCTTCTGATATATTTAATACACCACCAATGGCATGATAAAGACCATTATATATGTTATTTCTTTCCATCGCCCATATATCGGAAATATCCTTTACAATACATAAAGTCGATCTATCCCTCCTTTCATCACCACAAATCTTACATGGCAATGATAAATCTATATTCCCACAAGCGCATACCAACATATCTTGAGCAGCTTTTAGAACTGAATCACCAAACTTAATCATTTCACTTCTATTAGATAGCATATGCAATACTATCCTCCTTGCAGAACGCCTACCAAGCCCTGGAAGCCGAGAGACCAACTCTATGAATCCTTCTATTGAATTAGGTATTGCTGCCATTAATCACATTAACGCAAACAATAGCGGGTTTTATCAATCTATTTTTTATCTTATAACCAGCCTGCACAACTTCTAAAATAGAATTATTTGGCTTTGAATTATCACTTACCTGTTTAATGGCCTGGTGATACTCATGGCTAAATTCTTCATTTAGTGGGAAAATTCGCTCTATCCCATACTTAGCTAATGAATCACCCATCATCTTCTTAATCATCTCAAGCCCCTCTTTCATATTTGATATACTACCTTCATCTGATATACTCTCCACAGAAGATGCTCTATGAAAATTCTCAAACACTTCTACCATATCTTCCGCAAAGCTCGCTATCGCATAATCCTTTGTTTCCTGCATCTGTCTTTGCGATCTTTTTATTATGTTTTCATTATCTGCAGCCTGCCTTAAAAGCGACTCTTTTAGCTTAAGAATCTGATCTTGCAGCTCTTCAAGCTTATCATATTCGCTATTTTTTAAATTATCACCCTCCACCTTATCACCTATTTGGCCTTCTGCCTGCTCTCTAGATTTTATAATTTTATCCTTTATACTCATTATAAAAACAAAAACACACTAATTAAACAATATTACGTAGCTGACTATATACAGTATTAAAGACCTAATGAATAGATAAAAACACTTTTATTACCCAACTTTCGGAACACATATATAACCATGCCTAAGATCCGGTACGTTGCTTAATACAACATCACTAGCTACATTCTGCTCTACACAATCTGAACGCGCCTCCATTTTATGAGAGGATGGGTTTACTAGCGGGCTTATACCACTTACATCCACATGTTTAAGCTCTACAAAAAAATCATTTATACGGTCAATACTTTTCTCCATAAGCAACAACTCTTCATTTGTTAAGCTTATTGCAGCAGAGCGAACAACCTTACTCAACTTAACCATAGCAAAACTTTAAACAAAATGTATAATTATCAATATAACTCTAATTTGGAATTAAATCACATGTTTTAATTTGAAAACCAAATTAACATTTAATAATATTAAGTTATGAAGGTTATTGATTAAGCTGTATGGATTCTTATTTTTTAAAAGCTAGAGACTGGTACGTGAGTAAGTACCAATCTGCAGGCGTCCAGCTTATATACTCAATCGTTATGTGTATTATAGTTGCCTCTTGCGTAATTGCCGCGCTTGAAGAAATTACTATAGATAGCACGCATTATAAAATGCCCATTGCTGTATATACCAACGATCAGATCAATTACTATACCAATATAAAAAGTATCTCCAATAAAGGTGAAGATATTAATATATCTGTCGCTAGGTATCTTATACAAAAATATGTCATTAATAGAGAGGAATACAAATATGGTTTTTTATCTGCATCTGAAAGAGGAGATAAAATTATGACAATAAGAAGAAACTCCTCTAGAAGAGTGTTCGATCAGTATATTAATTACCTTAATCCAACAACCAATATAGACAGCCCTATTCTAAAATATGGTTATAATGTTGAAAGAGTTATAGAAAATATAAATGTATCTTTTGCATATGGCGTAAAAAGACCGGATTATGCAGTGGTCCAGTTTAATATAAGGGAAATATCATCAACTAGCGAGCAAGTGGAAACTTGGAAAGCTATAGTTAAATTTTCAATGAGTGATATAATGAATATCATAGATAACAATACAGCACTGAATTTTGTAGTAACCGGCTATGAATTAGCCGCTATGTGACAACTTGTTTATAGATATAGTTATTTAAGTTAAATTAGCATAAGCTGTAATACAAGAAGTATTATGCCACCTCAAATAAAACGGCTATATAAATAAAATAGGGATAAATATCTCTACAAAAATATCTGGCTAACCACGAATAATTTAGTCCATTCTATCTCCTATAATTAATAACCAGCCTTAATTCTATAGATTTTTTATTATAATGACTTTTTATTACAAATTTGCTAACCTCATACTGGTATATGGTCAGTTATCGCGTTATGAGCAGCATTGAGGCAATATTGAATATTTTTCAGGATATTAATGTAGATGCACGGGCACTAGGAAATTCTGTAATGGAAAATGTTGTAGAAGTAGAGTATAATCATATTGCACATGTAGCATCTACTCTTAAAAAAAATAATACTATACAATTTGAATCGCTCCTTAGCATACATGGTATTGATTACCCTGGTCATCAAAAAAGATTCAGTATTATATATAATTTTTTAAGCCTTACTAAAAATCTCAGATTACGCGTTACTGTGAATGTAAATGAAGATCAAGAGATTCAATCTCTCTCTAACATATATAGTTCCGCCACTTGGTACGAGCGAGAGGTTTTTGATATGTATGGTATAAAATTTTCAGACCATCCAGATCTTAGGAGAATTTTGACAGACTATGAGTTTGAAGGGTACCCATTAAGAAAAGATTTTCCTTTAATGGGCTTCAAAGAAGTCTTTTTTTCCGAGGAAAAGCATAAAGTCCTACAGAGGGATGTTGCTCTAAATCAAGATTTTAGAGATTTTGATTTCCAAAGCCCATGGAATGGGCCGGATAATATATTACCTGGAGACGAGAAGGCTCGTGATAATTAGATACTATGTCAGTTTCAAAATATATTATTACTTTTTGCACTACTAATAGATTTGCAAGGTTACTAAGGCTAAACTCCCCTATTCCAATATTACTTATGATCGCCCCAGTTTTATGGGTAGTATTCATATATTCAAATCATAAACTCTTATTCTCCACAATATTTATAATCGGTGGATTTCTAACCAGAAGCTTAGGTTGTGTTATAAATGATATGACAGACTATCAGCTTGATCAGAAAGTATATAGAACTATGAATAGGCCGATAGCATCTGGAGAAATAACACTTTTAGAAGCACTTGGGGTCGTTATAGTATTGGCCTTGCCCTCTATGTTTTTACTCCTTCAACTACCAAATAACGCTATAGAATGGGGGCTTTACTCATCACTTTTAATACTAATTTACCCAAAGGCAAAGCTTTTTACCAATTTTCCACAAATTATACTAGGCATAACTTACAACATGGGTGTAATAATATCGTATTACACATTTAATGAAGAATTCTCAACACCATTACTTGCAATTTACCTAGCTTCGGTATTTTGGACCATTGGGTTCGATTCCATTTACGCATATCAAGATCGAAAATATGATATTAATGAAAAAGTCGGCTCTGTTGCGGTAAAGCTTGGCAAGAAAGGAAAAATATTTATAAGCTGCTGTTATACAATAACTATATGTTGTTTAGTCATACTCGGGATACAATTAGAGTTTTCATATGTATATTATTTGTTTGTTGCATTGGGCGTTATTCATCTCTATTGGCAAATAGAAACTCTGAATATTGAAAACCCTAAGGATTGCAAAAAAAAATTCGATTCAAACGCTATATTTGCCCTTCTCATTTTAAGTGCTACCATATTTTCTAAAAGTGTTTTTATATAGCTTAGGTGCTGATTGTTTACTTCAGAATATTGCTCTTCCTTCCCTGCTTATGTTTTGCTCAAATCTGCCTTAAACCTATAGAGAAAACCAATATAATTTCAGAAAAAGAATATGGCCTTTTAATGGAATTTGCTGATGGAAGAGGAAATTTTAAGAATTATTCTATTATACAAATACTCTTAAATAATCCAGCAATTTTTAATGTAATGAAATGTGAAATCATTTCTCAAATAAATTTTAAGCTTGATCTAAATTCTTTAAAAAAATGGGCTAAATTATATAACCACCCAGGCAGCAAGATAGATCTTATAATTTCTATAAAAAGCTCTAAAGCCCCTAATTTTAATAAAATTCAAACTTTATGGAAAGATAGAATTTACGATAAAGAATTTGAAGACTATATAGCAAGTAATTATATTACTAAATTTAGCAAATCTGCAATCAAGGAGAAGATATTACTCTTACTAAGAGCTGGAAAATACCAAATTGCTACTAAATTAATTAATAATTTATCCAAAAAAGAATCTACAATATATAACAATCTAATCGATACTTCTAGTTGTAAATCTGATTTACAACTTAACTATCTAAATAATAAAAAAATCCTGGAAATAAGTGAATATGCACACATACACTGCCTATTCAAGGCTCATAAAAATGAGCTTGCGATTACTGCTTTGAAAAAGCTTATTCAAGGGGATTATAATAGAAAGCATTTTGCAAGGCTTAAATTAATAGCAGCACGGTTGCTGATGAAAAAAAATCCACAAGAAGCACTGAGTTTTCTAGATAATTCATCACATATAGGCCATATAGGTAGTATGGATGAAAGCTTTTTATCTGGCTTTATAAATTTCACCTATATAAAGGATTACGATAGGGCGGCATTGCACTTTAATAATATGCTTACCCAATCTAAGCTTTCTTCTTATAAATCCCATGCTATGTATTGGCTTGCAAGATCATATAGCGCTTTAGGTGATAAAGAAAAAGCTAAAAAGTTGTTTAAAAGAAACGCATCGTTATACCCAACCTTTTTCTATGGGCAGATGTCCATCGCAGAACTCGGGGAAGATATAAATATCTATTTAAATAAAAATCTTATAAACTTATCAAGCAAAGAGACATCTGAACAAAAAGCTTTTTCTAATCAGCAAATTAATATTATAAATACAGCTCAACTTTTACTAGAACGAGGCTTTCTTCAAAAAGCTTTAATTTTAATGGATAAAATTACTTATAAGAAAGAGCTAAAACAATCTATAAAGGATCTTATTCAGTGCCTAAGTAAAAATGGCAATGCTTCGTTATTAACTATTATATCTAAACAATTTGCAAATTACGGATATGGCATAATAAAGGAGGGGTACCCTATTAATTCCTCTTGCACCGGGAATTTTCAAAGACTCCTCTCATTAGCAATTATAAGAGAAGAAAGTAGCTTCACAAAAGGAGCTAAAAGTGAAGCTGGAGCCATGGGTATAATGCAAATACTTCCTAGTGTTGCATCTAAATTTGGTATAGATATTAATCTTTTTGAAGAGAGTCATAATATGAAAGTTGGCTGCCAACATATAAAGGAACTATCAGAATTTTTTAATAATGATAAAATCTTAATTGCTAGCGCATACAATGCAGGAAAATCTAGTCCACTTAGATGGATCAAAGATAACGGACCTTTAAAGAATGATATTCATTCTATGATTAATTGGATAGAAGAAATAACATACGCAGAAACTAGGTTCTATGTAAAAAGGGTGCTAGAAAATTACACAATTTATGAAATACTAGCGCGCTCATCAAATGAAACTACCACATAATAAATATCACATGAATTCTAATTACATAGTTTTTTATTAGACTCTTTGGTAAATATCTTTCACGTATTTAACACTTTATTACTTTTTATAATAAATAATTATGAACAATGATAATATAAGAAGTTATGGAATTTTATATGTGGTTTCTCTTCCAATAGGCAATCTTAGAGATATAACCCTTAGGGCTATTGATATTTTAAGTTCTGTTAGCGCCATAGTATGTGAAGATAGTCGTGTAACTAGCAAGGTATTAGGCACCTATAATATTAAAAATAGCATGATTCCATGCTACGGCAGCTCTGATACATACATAATTAAGGCATTAGATATTTTAAAATCAGGAAAAGATGTAGCACTTGTTTCTGATGCAGGAACACCATTAATATCTGACCCTGGTTATGATGTTGTTCTTAATGCTATAAAACATGGTTTTAAGGTTCATACAATACCAGGCCCATGCTCTGCAATTTCCGCACTTTCAATATCCGGCATAGATTCTTCTAACTTTTTCTTCTATGGATTTTTACCAACAAAAAAAAACCAAACCCATCAAGAATTAGAGAAAATATTAAGTTATGGCGTTACGTCCATTATCTTTGAATCTCCAAGACGGCTAATCTCAACGTTAGAGCTATTAAAATCCATGCATCCACAAATAGTAATAGCAGTTGCCCGTGAACTAACTAAAATTTTTGAAGAAGTTATACGTGGCACAGTTTCAGAAGTATTAGACGTCTTAAATAACAAAAACGTACTAAAAGGCGAAATAGTGATTGTAATCTCATCTATTAATAAGAACACAGATGATTTTCAAGATGCTATAAAATTGCTTGAAAATCTACTACTAGAAGGTAACTCTGTTAAAGATTCAATATCAGAGACACTATCATTATACCCAACACTTAAAAAAGGAGATTTATATAAATATACATTACAGAGCATGAAGAGGTAGAGTTATGCCTCTTCATACAATAAGACCTATTTATTAATGCCTTTTACAGAGCTTCAAATACATACCAAATTAAATGTGGTCCAATCTTACTCATACTCTCCAAGCTGTGCACGCGCAGACACATCATCTAAAACCCTCTGCTGTTGTAATGCTGATGCTGACAAATTATTATCACCAGGGTACGCAGACATATTGAAGTATGAACAAAAAAACTCATTTACAGCAGGACCCTGTGATTCACAGCCAACAGTCCAATGGGGCAGCGGCGCATCACCAGTAGGGGAAGGAGTGAGAGCAGATGGTCCTGGATGTTCTTCAACAGTACATTTACCCTCAATATACTCATTTGCTTGTTTACAAATACTGCTTGCAAAATTACCAAACCCATCCTTATATCCATCCACCAAATAGACTTGTGGATATAAAGTTGATGCCAGCTTTTTAAGAAAAGAATCAATTTCTCCATTAGAGGCAGTTTTAATAGATTCAATCCTAACGCCTATATCATCCAGATACTTAAACTGAGCCACTCTTATTCTTCCTAAAAGGGTTAGGAATTTATTATAAAGCCCCAAAACCATCAGAACACTTTTTTCACTACGTAACGCACTAAGGTACACTTCACCAACCATTGCTACTCTCTCCTGTTCTATTTTCCTTAAACAATCTTGATTAAACCCTAAAAGCAGAGCTTTGCATTTTATTAACTGCTTAACAAAGTTACTAGCATCTTCCATCCTAATACTACAATCTTGCTGTCCAGACAGCTGTACATATGGCAATGATTCAATTTCTCTTAATTTATCTTTTATTGCATCTATATAATAGAGTGCTTTGTCTCCTGATTGCACCATATTATATTGGTCAACCACTTGATTGACAGGTTGCTCATGCTTAATATGCTCTTGCCTTGTATCAGCTGTGCCTGTTCCAATAACAACGTAATTTTGGTCCCTCACATCCTGCTCCTGCTCTTTTATAACTATACATTCTACACCAAAGAAGAGGACAAATACCTTATCAAAAGCCTGAGCAAATAAGGAATAACAAGATGAAAGTAGCTTTACTGGCAGTGCTGCTAAAAGCAATTTTACTCTATTTTGTGTCGTCGCAGATAATGTTGTATCGCACCTACATCCATTCTGACTAAATTGATAAGAATCAATAATACTATAAGAAAAGATGTTAAGGATGTAGTTAAAGAAGCCTTTTTTCTTGGGATATACATAAACAGTCCTCGTACCGCTCTCACTATGCATCATCATCTCATAAGTTGCACCGTCACCGTAAACACCCTTAACGGCATCTATCAATTGCTCTGCTACATAACGATCAAAGGAGCGAATTATAGTTGGATCATTACCACCCCGAACACAAGAAACATCAACAAGACGATGAAGTAAAACTTGATTATATGGGTTCATAAAAATAAATACTCTAAAATTCCAAAAATCCTCTTCTCAGCCCCCATCTTCTATCTGCCTTAAATGAAGAAAACCCTCTGTCATCAAACCTTGAATATCATCACAGCTAACCATAGCACCATGAAGCGTCATTTCTTCTCGAAAGCACAGTATAGATCAGGTTCAAATTAAATTCTACCTAATACCAAAAAAGCCTAACGCCTTACCAACCAAATTTATTTGGCGAGGATAAATAATAGCAATATTAGGAGCGCCAGTCATGTCATACCAATCCACAGAATGCTTTTTAATAACTTCAGAAAAGCGCACACCAAATGCTCGATTTACATACCAAGCAAACCCAGGAATTCCGACGTATGTACTACAATCACTGCCTATCTTCAAATTCAAATAATTGCTAATATTCAGCCACCATCCTTCATCATCAAATTATCTTTATACAGATCATACTTTAGAACAAATTGCCTTGAAATCCAAGCAGACCTAATTATTGCTTTAAACATCCAAATACCTAAACCCAATTATTTTTAAAAAATGAATTAAATGATTAAGCATATACAACCATAAATAATCCTGATATCTTAAATATCAGCTTACCCCCCAGCGATAGCTCGATATGCATCACACTGGTCCATTTGTAGTACTGCTTCTAGTAATCCTCCTAGATTATCTTCCACTGGTGGCTGTGGTAATGCATTCAACTCTCTTATGTATTGCCGAACAGCTAACTCAATTTCCTCACTTATTTCACCCAAAGGAGAATCATCAGCATTAAAGATATTATTTAAAGTACTAATATCACCAGCCCTAACCATCACAAATCCATTAGCAGGTCTAGGCATATATTTTAAGTCCGTATTACCATCGAAAATAGTATAAAGCTCCAATAGATACTTCTCATCATTTTCTATAAAATCCAGCTTGGCACTGTCAAATTCTACTCCAAATAACCATTTAACAACTTTAATAAACATATCTGGCCCAACTAACCAGCTAATTGCCCAAGAAGCAATATCCAAAGGGAATGGTAAAGATACCGCCTCGTTTATCTTCAAAGCGAAAGCTGGGAAAGCTCCATTTACAGTAGCCCCTTTTAGGAAATGAACGCGACTAGAATGAACTTCTATACCAAACTTAACACCTAAAAACCCACATATCTTACCAAGCAAATTTGACCCAGGATGAATAGTAACATATTTATGAGTGCCAGTGGCTGTATAATTATAACATTTATTAATAACTTTGAAAAAATGCTGAAGAGAAATTTGATTTAAGCACGAAATAAAATTCGAATGTGTGGCGCCCTTAGAACCTCCCGCCTCAAGACGATTTAAGATACCCAACTCATTCATAATTCTAGAGCTCATATCACAACGTAACACAAATGGCTTTAAAACATCACCGTACCTAATAGCCCCCATAACAATATCTAGAATAACACAATTATTTTTAAAAATGAATTAACCGACTAACTATAGCAATCTAAGCTGAGTGGCATAGCGATATTACTACATGTTATCTATGCCACCTCAAATACACCACCTATATATAAATAATACCTTAAGTATCAAAGTAATATGAGAATACTGCCTAGGCTTATTTAACCCTAAGCGGGTTATCATCCTCATTCGGTTTCATATCCATCGCCTTGTCCAATTGCTAGTGCTGCTTTAGCGGCTTTAAAAATGTGAGTACAAATGTAATTAAAGAAATTAGCAGGGGCATCAGCCGGATCATCCATTCGTGATGCTTGCGGCATTTGGTCTACTTCGACTGGCTCAACAGGGATTGTATCATTTCTATCCTTAATGCTATAAATCATGTCCTGGATAACTATAGGAAATTTACTAGCACCATTAATATCATTAGTCAATGATTGTAATTGATCCTCTACATGTTTAATATCACGAACTTCAATCGTATAAGGTTCTGGTTCTGGTTCCGGAAAATTCAAACTATCCTTGCCACCGCATAACCATTCAAAAAACTGAACAACCCTATCTTGTCCAAACACTAGACCGAATGACCACAGAGCGCCCTTAATAAAAAATGGGCAGGTTATTACACTTTTTTGAACCAAATTAGCATATGGTAAATACACACCTTTCCCATTAGGCACTGTTAACAAAGGTTTTGCCAAATAATGGAAAAGATGCAATATTATATTGGAGGCGATAAATATGGTATTTAGATGGATAAAAGGTTGTTTCC
>NZ_JARGYT010000026.1:0-14935 GCF_034470605.1 Candidatus Cyrtobacter comes | reverse complement strand
GGAAACAACCTTTTATCCATCTAAATACCATATTTATCGCCTCCAATATAATATTGCATCTTTTCCATTATTTGGCAAAACCTTTGTTAACAGTGCCTAGTATACTACCTTGCAAAAGTGTAAACATTACCAAGCCTAAAACCAGTATAAATATTGTTATTTCAATATAGACCTGATCATAAAATTCTAAAGTAAATGCGTGTAATATGAGCGCGCATGAAAATAGCAATAATATAAAAAATGGTTCTGTTAAATCAAAAAAAGCATAAAGTATCATGCTAGAAACACCAGTAAGTATTTCTAGCATAAAATATGCTATAGGTATTTTGTGTCCACAGTATCTACATACACCCTGATTGAGCAACATCCCGATTATAGGCAGGATTTCAAAAGGTTTTAATGGATGATGACATTTACTACAAAACGGCTTATTCTCATCGTTGCGAAAAGCAAAAATGCTTATTTTTCTTGGTATTCTATATAGAATTGTCGTACCAATATTACCGGCCATTATGCCCAAGACGGCAATAAATACATAAATAAGCAATGTCTTAGTATATAAACGCACTATTTATAGTATATTGACATACACTATGCTATATCAAATAAAATATTGTTTAGTTTGTTAATTGAGGTTTAAGTCTTATATACACACTTTTATACGAGACAGTTAATATATTCTTGGATAGCCTAATATTGAGATCTGGGCTAGCTCTTGTCACTTCATTTGTATTTTGCATATTGCTTTTCCCAAAAACTATTAGGTATCTTGCAAAGATTCAGTTGGGTGGGCAGCCAATAAGAGAAGATGGTCCTAAATCACATATAAAAAAGTCTGGTACCCCAACCATGGGAGGTTTGCTGATAATTGCATCTATAATGCTTTCATCCTTAATTTGGGTAGATTTGGCTAATATGTATATATTAGTGGCTATTTTTGTAACACTAAGTATGGGGGTTCTTGGTTTTATAGATGATTATAAAAAGATAAAATATAAAAATAGCAAAGGAGTTTCGGCAAAATGGAAGCTTGTTTGGCAAGTTAGTACCACTATTTGCGCAGCAATAGCTATTATTCTACTGACCCAGGACTCTTTAGAGGGGGCGATGATTTTTATACCTTTTATATGTCCGAATGGGATAGATATTGGAATCTTTTTATATTTAATCTTTGCATTCTTTGTTATAACCGGATCATGCAATGCTGTTAATTTGACAGATGGGTTAGATGGGCTTGTAACAGTTCCTATAATTAGTACAACTGCCTGTCTTGCTGTGATTTCATATATAACAAGTAATGTTCTTTTTTCAGATTATTTAAAGATTCAGTATATACCGGGGACAGAGGAGCTTTTTATTTATTGTGGTAGTATAATAGGTGCAAGTATTGCATTTTTATGGTATAATGCTAATCCTGCTAAGGTGTTTATGGGTGATGTTGGGAGTCTTGCCTTGGGTGGTGCGTTAGGAGTGATGGCCTTGATAATGAGGCAGGAGTTTATATTCGGTATAGCTGGTGCTGTATTTGTACTTGAGGCTGTTTCTGTAATAATTCAAGTAGTATATTATAAAAGGACTAAAAAAAGATTTTTCAAAATGGCCCCCATACATCATCATTTTGAGCAGATGGGATATTCTGAAAATCTAATTGTTGTAAGATTTTGGATTTTATCGTTTATCTCTTGCGCTGTAGCTATAATGGTACTGAGGATAGGATATTGATATGATAAGGTTAGAGTTTTTAAAAAATGAATTAGTGTTTGTGATGGGTCTTGGTAGAACTGGTATTTCTGCTATTAAATCACTTTTAATATCCGGAGCTAGAGTTATAGCATATTCGGATAATCATGATGAAATGGAAAATATTTCACGTTCTTTTTTAGAGTGTGTATCGTTTCAATTTCCATCCGAGGAGGAGTGGGGATCTATATCTATTATGGTTCTTAGTCCTGGGCTTCCAAAAAACCATAGAGTGTTTTCTATGTGTAGTCTATATAAGGTCGTCCCTATGTCTGATATAGAACTGTTACAAATTGCTAATCCTGATGCAAAATACATAGGTGTAACTGGTACAAACGGCAAATCAACCACTACGGCGTTGATTCATCACGTATTATCTGAAAATGGTATTAAATCGCAAATGGGCGGTAATATAGGAGTGCCTGCACTTTCATTAGAGAACACAGCTGATAAAAATGAATTTTATGTAATAGAGGTATCTTCATTCCAGCTTGAATGGTTTCATAAAATGCATTTTAACATAGCTATCTGTTTATTAATAACCCCTGATCATATTGATTTTCATGGAACTTTTTCTGATTATGTTAATGCAAAAGCTAAGATATTCGATAACCAATCAAATGGAGATGTGGCAATAATTTCTGTGGATAATAACACAAATTTGAAATTATATAGTCTTTTAGATAGAAAAGAGAATGATGTACTAAAAGTACAAATTTCCACAGAATACAGGTTAAATGAGGGTGTTAGTATTATAGATAGTAAATTATATAGATCTGTAGGAAGTGATTCAGATATGTATGAATTCATAAGCCCCCCCTCACTTAAAGGTGATCATAATGCTCAGAACATGGCTTCTGTCTTCTCTGCTTGTACAGCGGCAGGTGTTAAGCCGGAAGATGTGTTTAGATCTTTTCAAACATTTAAAAGTCTTCCACATAGAATGGAGCGTTTCCTAAAATTGGATAGCGGGCTTGAATTCGTAGACGATAGTAAGGCTACGAATGCAGTTTCCACTTATTATGCGCTTGAAAGCTATGATGATATCTATTGGATAGCTGGTGGAAGATCAAAGGATGCTGGTATTAAGGTTCTTATACCTCTCTTTCAAAAGATCAACCATGCATTCTTAATAGGCGAATCAGCACAAGAGTTTGCTTTAATTTTAGAAAAAAATGAAGTCCCATTTACGTTAACACAAACCTTAGAAAAGGCAGTAGTTCTTATTAAAGAATTAAATCCGCAAAGCGGAGTCGTTCTACTTTCTCCTAGCTGCGCCTCTTTTGATCAGTGGAAGAATTTTGAAGAAAGAGGGAGTGCATTTAAGAGATTGGTGTTAGAAAGATGGTCAAATTAAAGTGCATCTATGCAAAGATTAAATTCTGAAATATCAACCGAGCTTAAGGAAGTAGATAAAATAGTTGCTCGTGATTTTAGACCTAGGAGCCTAGATTCATTTATAGGCCAGGTATCTATGAAACAAAATTTAAAAGTGTTTATAGAGGCTGCAAAAGCTAGAAACGAAACATTAGATCATATTTTATTTTATGGGCCGCCTGGTTTAGGAAAAACAACGCTTGCGCAAATTATTGCTCATGAGATGTGTAGCGAGATTAAGGTTACTTCTGCGCCGATGCTGTCGAAGGTTGGGGATCTTGCCGCGATTCTTACCAATCTTTGTAATAACGATATACTTTTTATAGATGAAATACATAGACTTAATTCCTCAGTAGAGGAAACTCTATATTCCGCAATGGAGGATAGGAATATAGATATAATAATAGGAGAGGGTCAGGCGGCAAGAACTGTTAAAATTACTTTAAATCCATTTACTCTAGTTGGAGCCACAACAAGGCTTGGTCTATTAAGTAGCCCTCTACGGGATAGATTTGGCATACCGGTTAAGTTATCATTTTATACACAAGAAGAATTAAAGCTAATTGTAGAGAGGATGGCAAATATTACAGGTAAAGAGATAGATTTTGATGCATCATATAAGATAGCGATGTGTGCAAGAGGTACTCCTAGGATAGCTATTAGACTCTTTAAAAGAATTAGAGATTTTAGTGAGCATTATAATGGACTTAATGGAAAAATCGATTTAGCTATTGTGAAAAGTTCGCTAGACGCGTTAGAAATAGATGATATGGGTCTAGATATATCTGATTATCTTTATCTTAAATATATAATGAAATCTCATAACGGTGGGCCAGTTGGAATAGAAACAATATCTGCTGCGCTTTCTGAGGATAGGGACGCTATAGAGGATTTCATAGAGCCATATTTAATGCAAATAGGTTTTATTTCTAGAACTCCAAGAGGAAGGATTGTTACAAATAAATGTTTAGGCTACATTGAAAATATTGGGTTATTATAACCTAATAACTTATTAGTAATTTTTATTTTTTGCGTTAATGCTAAAAAATGACGACATCTATAGTTTGCAAAAGTTGTGGTTCAGAATTTTATGTAGATGAGTTTGATATAACAGAGGCTGGCAGATTTGTCAGGTGCTCTGTTTGTGAGTATGAATGGCTCGCCTCATCCATGGATTTGCGGTTTGTAGATGATCGTTCCACACGATATGAAGATGATAGATTGCAGAGACCTGATACTAGCAAGCGATTCATTTATAAAATCTTTCTGGTACTTGGTATTATGTTATGTGCCGTTGGCTTATATTATGCCTCTAACTTAGATTTTAGGCTATGGGTTGATTCTGGCTTTTTGAGAACAGATCCAGTTTATAGTGGTATTGCGCTTGAAGATATGCATTATCACATAGAGGAAATTGGTGATGTGAGTGGGGATTCTAGGGCGAGGTGGCTTTCTATAACTCTTAATTTTCATAACAATTCTAGTTCTGTGAAAATATTAGATAATGTAGAAATAAAAGGGCTGAGTGTAGGGAAGAGGGAAATACTATCCAGTATCTTTAGTCCGGGTGAAAGTATTGTACCAAAAGGTAGGTTGAAACTTACATTAAGAGTATCTGTTAATAGCGAAACAGTTCCTTCGTATATAAAAATTAAGCATAATACCGCTAGGCATACAAATATAGAGGAGGGGCATATTACCGCTATCTCATTTGATAATAAACATCTAAGATGCCCAACTAGTTAAGTTATGAGCCTAAAAACTATCAAATATTATGCCTTTTTTGAACTGCCTTATTATATTATGCTATACCATTTTTTTTCAAATATAATGTGCTTTGTCTAGATCAGGAAAGCTTTCCAAATCCAATAAGCTTTGAAAAACTCTCTTTTGATAATCAGAAAAATATTTTCAGCTAATTAACACCCTGCCTCACTAAGTAAAGAATCTATCCTGCGTTTCATTGATATTCCCGTTTCCTGTTTATCATAATACTGATGTTTTAGTCGAAGCATAACTATGCAAGATTCTTTTCTTTTACCAAGCCTAAGTAGCGAATTTGAGAGTCCGTATAAACTATCTGCCAGTCTGCCGCTACCATCATCCAACCCACTTTTATAGCTTTTGAGGTAGCTCAGTGCTGCTCTTTCATATGCGGAGCTTTTGGCATAAATCTCACCAATCCAGAAATATGCAGAACTTGTTAAAGAGTTTTTAGTATAAGTTTTTGTGAAATTTTCGAATGAAAAAAGTGCAACTTTCAAATCCCCAGATTCCATCTTGTCATACGCTCTTTTAAATAGGGCTTCAGCATCTTTATCAAAAGGCAATTGTACCGTATTTATGGAGTGATCTTCTTCTAGCGAACCTTTTTCTATTTCCGCCTCTATATTGTTTAATGCATCTTTTTCAGATCCAACATTACTCACATTCGCAGATGTGCTAAATTTATGCTCAAGATCTAATGACAAGTTGAGTATTTTATCACTCAGAAGGCCGATATCATACTGAATCCTTTCTATCTCAGACCTCAGATTTTTAAAATGCTGATGTATTTCACCTAAGTTTAAGGAATCTGTTACGTTTTTATTAGCCTCGTTACTCTTATTATTTATGCCCTCTGCCACACCTAAATTGTATAGATATTTTTGCATAGAGTTCATACTATTTTCAATAGCATCAAGCCTTTTTTCTGACACGCTACTACTCTGTATATTGATGGGTTTATCATCCAAAGAGATAGCAGAGGCAGGTAATATATACAAAAAAGCTGCGCACATCAAAGACCCTATCTTCACTTTATATAACTATATTTAATACCCTTCCTTTAACATATATGATTTTTTTTATTACTTTACCATCCAAGAAATTTAAATTAATAAGAAGATCGATTCCTTTTTGTTTTATATCTTGTTCCCCCTCTTCAAGCGTAGCATTAATAACCCCCCTAAGCTTTCCATTCATCTGCACAGGTATTGCAATACTATCATCGCTTAACATATTGTTATCTATCTCAAAAAGCTGTGATTCCAGTATTGGATTAGACATCCCAATATGACTCCAGAGCTCCTCAGTAATATGTGGTATTATAGGGTTCAACATCTGTAATAAGCACAGAAATGCTACCTTAATATACTGATTATCTTTATCTTCTATAAAATTAAAAAATTCTCTTGCCCTTGCTATCGCCTTATTGAAGGCAAAGGATTCTATATCATTTTTGAATTTATACGCAAATTTATGGGTTTCTTTGATTATTCCATAATCATCATTACCAGATGGTTTATCGGAGAGTTGGCGAACAAGATCGGCAAATTTTATAAGCCTTGATATATACCTATATACGCCATCTATTGCAGCAGCAGACCATTCAAAATCTTTCTCTGGCGGAGAGTCGGAAAGTAAAAACATTCTAGTTGTATCGGCGCCATATTTTTCTAAAACATCAGAGACAGAAATTAGATTTTTCTTAGATTTACTCATCTTTTCTGTTCTTCCAACCTCTACCTCTTCACCAGTTTTGATATTAAAGTACTTAGCACCATCTTTTCTTACCTCATCTGGGTATAGCCAATTTCCATGTTTATCATTATAAGTCTCATGTATTACCATGCCTTGTGTAAATAAGTTTAGAAACGGCTCTTTTGGAACATTATATCCGCATTGTATAAGTGCCCTTGCAAAAAATCTAGAATATAAAAGATGTAATACTGCATGCTCTACACCACCTATATATTGATCTACGGGGCACCAGTAATTTACCTCATTGATGTCAAATAGCTCTTCACTTTTTGGTGAGCAAAATCTAAAAAAATACCATGAGGATTCGAAAAATGTATCTAATGTATCGGTCTCTCTTGTTGCATCTAAATTACATTTTGGGCATTTTACATGTTTCCAGGTTGGATGATTATCCAATGGGCTACCTAAAAAATTTATCTCTACATCTTCTGGTAATCTAACTGGCAGCTCAGATTCTGCAACTGGAACGACTCCGCATTTCTTGCAGTGTATAACTGGTATTGGGCAACCCCAATATCTCTGCCTAGATACCCCCCAATCGCGTAGTCTATAATTTGTTTTTGTCCTTCCAGCCCCCTTTTCTTGAAGGGCAAGAATTATTTGGTCCCTTGCCACTGAGTTATGTATACCATTAAAATTACCAGAGTTTATCAAAACTCCGTCATCTGAGAATGGTAACTTATTGTGCGCTTCATGATTTATGACCTGTATAATATCAAGCTTATATTTTATCGCAAATTCATAATCCCTCTCATCATGTGCAGGGCAGCCAAAAATAGAACCACTTCCATATTCGGGAAGTACAAAATTAGCCAAATACACTGGTATCTTCTTTTTGCTATCTAGAGGGTGAATTGCATATATTCCAAGAAAAATCCCCTCTTTCTCTGCGGTTTGCGCAGTTTCCTCATTTAAATTTTGTGAACTAAAGTTTTTTATAGCATGTTGAATTTTTGTATCATTAGCGCAAAGCTCTAGAATTGGGTGGGTAAATGAAACGGCGATAAAACTGGCGCCGAATATGGTATCTGGACGAGTTGAGTAAACTTCAATCTCTTTATCAGTAGAATCTATTTTAAACTTTATCAGTGCACCATCCGATTTGCCAATCCACTTCTCTTGCATAAATTTCACATTTTTAGGCCATCCATCAAGACCTTCTAATGACCCAAGAAGATCTTGGGCAAAATCAGTGATTTTTAAAAACCATTGACTTAATTTTTTCTTTTCGACCTTAGCTCCTGATCTCCAACCCTTACCATCTTTTACCTGCTCATTTGCAAGCACTGTACAATCTACAGGGTCCCAATTAACAAATGATTCTTTTCTATAAGCAATCCCATGTTTTAAAAAATCTAAGAAAATTTTTTGCTCATGCTTATAATATTCGCTGGAGCATGTTGAAAGCTCTCTGCTCCAGTCATACGATAACCCAAGTAATTTTAGTTGCTGCTTCATTTCTTCTATGTTCGATTCAGTCCATTTTTTTGGATGAACATTATTTAAAGAGGCGGCTTTTTCTGCTGGCAACCCAAATGAATCCCAGCCCATTGGGTGGAGGACATCAAAACCCTGCATCCTTTTAAATCTAGCTACAACATCGCCCATTGCATAATTTCTAACATGCCCTATATGAATTTTCCCAGATGGGTACGGAAACATTTCAAGAACGTAATATTTTAATAATCTCCCTGCATGTGGTACAGTGAAGGAGGCAGCCGATTCCCAATGCGTTTGCCATCTTTTTTCAATAATCGTATGATTATACTTATTTTTCATTTATCCTCAGGTTTACTATACAGTAATGAAGTGCGTGATGATAGCAAAAAGCTTTTTCTAGGTCAAAGTACTTCTTTATGTTAAATGGTATAATGGGCTTGCAACTTTAGGTAATGAATGAAAGACATAAGATTGAATCATAAGCTAGAGGGTTGTCTGGGAGAGTGGATAAATTATCTAAAAAATAATAAAAAATACTCGGAAAATACCATGAGCGCATATTTTACAGATGTAGTTTATTTCTTATTATTTATCTCGGAGGCATATCAGGAAGAGGTGAATCTGGATATCTTAAGCGAAATTACTATACAAGATATGAGATCTTGGCTTGCATATAGAAGAAACGAAAATAAAAAGGCATCTTCTAGCGCTAGAGCTATTGCATCTGTGAGAAGCTTCTTTGGCTATATAAAAGTACATAATGGAATAGATAATGCTAATGTGTTTGTAATCAAGATAAGAAATAAGGAAAAAAATTTACCAAAATCATTACCTCTAGAATCTGTATTTGAAGCTATTGCGAAAATACCATCATTTTCTAAACGAGAATGGGTTGGCCTTAGGGATAAGGCAATACTTTTTTTACTTTATGGATGTGGGCTTAGGATCAGTGAGGCGCTTACTATTGAGCAAAAAGATATATTAACTGATGACAGGCAGATCTTAATAAAGGGTAAGGGTGGTAATGAGCGTTTAGTACCGCTCCTAGACATAGTGCAAGATGCTGTGTTTACATATATTCAATCTTGTCCATATACTACATTAGTAGGCCCTATATTTAAGGGCAATAATGGAAAAAAATTAAATCCTAACGTATTCAGAAGCAACTTAAGAAAGCTGAAGTATGCAATAGGGCTACCTGAGTACATGTCACCGCATGCATTTAGACATAGTTTTGCAACTCACCTTTTAAATCAAAGTGGCCAAATAAAGTTGATCCAGGAGATGTTGGGCCATAAAAATTTATCAACCACACAGAAATATACTAAAGTTGATATAGGTACTATAGCAAGTAACTACTATCTATATCACCCAAAAACACAAAAAAAATGAATAATGCGGATATAGCATTTATACCCTTTATTACCTAATTGTCATGATGACAAATGTAATCATGACTTTGCTTATTGACTTTATGAATATTAAGCTTTAGATAAACTATTCTTTTTATCTTTATGCTCTGTAATAATGGCTGCGGTTGTTGAATTTGGGGGAAAGCAATATCTTGTTGAGGTTGGTGATGTTATAAGAACCGAGCTGATTGACCTTGGATCTTTTGATTCTGGTGTTATTTATTCTGATGCTCTCTTTTCATTTTTAGGTGATGAAAAAATGGGTAAGGCTATGGTTAAACTAGCTCTACTTAAGACTGCGAAAGAAGAAAAAATAATAGTATTCAAAAAAAATAGAAGGAATAATTATAGAAGGAAACGTGGTCATAGGCAGAATACTATGTCTTTACGTGTTGAAGAGATTGTTTTTTAGTTTTTTGTTGAAGCATGGCACAAAAGAAAGCTGGTGGTAGTAGTAAGAACTCTAGAGATTCGGCTGGTCGGAGACTTGGCGTTAAAAGGTTTGGCGGGCAATCTGTGTTGTCTGGTATGATAATAATAAGGCAGAGAGGTACAAAATTTCATCCCGGTAAGAATGTTGGTATTGGGAGTGACCATACAATATTTGCCTTAAGTGCTGGTTTTGTAAGCTTTTCTAAGGGATTTAAGGGGCGTACGTTTGTAAATGTACTAAATTCTTAGTGTAAGTTTTGGTTTTGTTAATTAGATTGCGGGTCTATAGCTCAGGTGGTTAGAGCGCACGCCTGATAAGCGTGAGGTCGGAGGTTCAACTCCTCCTAGACCCACCACCTTGCTTTTTCGGGTATCTGTTTTTTCAAAAAAATTTTGCTTTGTACGGTTGTATAGCTTTTGTCTATATTGGACGGATTATGTAATATATGTTTATTTTTACTGTATTTACTCTTGCTATTTTAACTGTAATAGAGCTTGAATCTTTTACTCCTGGTATTGCGGCTCTACAAAGTGAATTTGGGCTTAGCGTATTCGAAACCCAACTTAGTATTAGTATAAATTTCTTATCTTACTGTATTTGCTCAATAATCTGCGGATTTCTTGTTGATAAATATAGCAAAAAACATATCTTATGCTTAGGCTTGCTTATATTCCTGCTTGGGAGTGTAATGTGCAGTATCGCTCATAATTATCCCATATTTTTGTTAGGTAGGTTCCTTCAAGGGATTGGATGCTCGGCCCCAGCGGTTCTTGCTTATGTATTGCTTTCAGATAAATACTCAACAGATGAGCAGACAGCTATTGTGGGGTACTTGCATGGTGCCATGGCGACCACATCATCTCTTAGTCCAGTTATAGGGAGCTATTTGACTTTGTATTTTGGATGGAGGTCTAATTTTATATTTTTGCTAATGTTATGCATAGTCTCTCTTATATGCTCTTTATTTTTTATTGAAGATACGAAAAACCAAACTAAGCAAAATGTTAACTTAGGGGGGTATCTGTTCTTGCTTACATCTAGGAAAACTTTACCATTTATAATGGTTATCTCATTTTTCATAGTTCCATATATTGTTTTCATTGGAATTATACCAATCTTATATATATCTGATGCTGGGCTAGAACAGCAGACTTTTGCATATCATCCGCTTTCACTGGCGATAGCTTTTGGATTGGTAAGCTTTTTAAGTGGAGGTCTAATCAAGAGGTTTGGCAAGAAAAAATGTCTTTATATAGGAATATTGTTTCTTGCAGTGCATGCAATTTTAATGATATGTATTTCAATTATGAGGGTTTCTAGCCCAATTATAATAACGCTCTGTGAGCTTATTAGTTCTGTTGCTGTAGTATTTCCCATAAATATCTTATTTCCATATGCGATGAAAGTCAGTGGGGAGAAAAGTGGCATGATGTCTGCATTGATGTCTGCGGCTAGACTGGCACTGTCTTTTATAGGGCTTTGGGTAGTTGGCGCATTACACGATGGTACGGTGCGTTACCTTGGTCTATGGATAGCAATTAATATCTCTATAGGTATTTTATGTTCACTATATATAATTAGGCTAGATAAAAATATATTAGTGAATTGACTGTGAAAAGAGTCGTTACGTAATAATTTTCTTTGGAAAATGGTGTTTGGGGGAAAATTAATAGAATCGTTTAAGTAAAATTATTATGCCAAAATAACTGACTGCATTTCATTGTTAAATGAAAGTTATAAATGGAATCCCAAAACTCTCTAGTAAATATTAGAGAGCTAAGTTTAATAACAAAACACATATTATTTCAAAGTCATGCATATGATGGAAAATTTTGGTAATGCCATATAACTAGTAAATTTAGACTTTACTTAATTAATTTTACAATTTAAAAGAAGTTATTCTCATATAATGTGAGGTATTCTGTTGCGGCCGTGGTGGAATAGGTAGACACGCAACGTTGAGGGCGTTGTCCTCGAAAGGGGGTGAAAGTTCAAGTCTTTTCGGCCGCACCATGTGTTATATAATGCATCAAGCGTGCTCTTATGAGTGGTCGCGCCACAACCATCATTTAGAGCTTATTGTTCAATATTTTACTTAAAACTGCTCATACCTTATTCAATTTGTTGTTTTGGCAGTGTTCAGTATTGATAGCTATTAATTGAAGTTTTGTGAAAAGCTGCGGTTCATTGCTACAAGATAAATCACGAAAAGATTAGCAAATATCAGGATAGTGCTGCGTTTAATAATTCTTATGTTCTTTAATAAAGATCAAAGTTATTCTACATACCTTTATTTTTCACAATAAAGCTCATTCCTTTATACACTGATAATTAATTAGAGTTCTGGGTAAATTTCACTGCGCCCTTATGCGGTGTAGCTGTTTTCCCATCATTTTGTTGAAATTCACCTTTTTTCTGCATATTAAGGTTTTTATTCAATATTTCAGATATTTTATATACGGTTCCCTCACTTACATCTTCAGATGTGCTTAGTACAGCAAGTACAGAGACTGTATTTATATTATTTGGTATACCGGGATACGTACCTCCTGGTATTGTTGCAGACCTGAACTCATTATGTTTGCTAGTAAGTGCTGAGATTGCGTTTCCATCCACTTGTATCAATTTTATTTCGCATGCTCTGGATACATCCTCAACAACTTTATTTGGTGTACCACTTATTGTAGCTATCGCATCAACAGAGCCGTTGCACAAGGCAGAAACTTGTTGTTCTCCATGGAGCTCCCTAATTCCAGTGAACACTTTTTTATCCCATCCATAATACTGAATTATAGATTGAAACGTTGCTCTTGTACCAGTTTCGCCTATATTAATAATTTTCCCTTGAAGATCTTGAAATAAATTAATTTTACTGTCCCTCCTAACTATTATAGCAAGCTCTTCATCATATAAGGCTGTTACAAACCTAATTTTTGCATCTTTCTCTATATCATATAGATCGGAATTACCATAGAAAGAACTTTTTTGCCAATCTGCTTGTAGTATGGCGAAATCTATCTCCCCTTTCCGCAAAAGCTCAGCATTTTCTTTTGAGCCCATACTCTCTATGACCTTGCATCTAATATCAAGCTTATCTCTATTATGATTTAAAATTCTACATATATTATTACCAGTATTATTATACCCGCTTCCTGAAGCAGATGTACCTATTGTTATATACTCCGTTGCTTTGGTATCATTCAGGATAAGGGTACATATAATAGGATATTGTAATAATAAACAAAAATAATACAAAATCTTTTGTATAAATCTTAGCATTTTAGTAAAAACACGATAGCCCCTGACTAAAGAATAATATTCATATATATAAAAAGACAAGCTATTCTACTGAAAATAATGCTATAATAAGTCTTTCAAAATAAAAAACCCCAAATTTAAACAAGCTTTCGCTTGGTTTTAGTTAGTGGATATTACAGTTAACTGATAATTAGGGCAACTAACTTTAAGAAGATTAAAATTTATAACGAACTTTGCGTAAAAATATACCTTTTCTAATCAAAGATAATGTTTTAAATATAATGAAATTCAATAAAAGTTTTCTATTTTTTCTAATTTCAAGAGTCGAAACGTATATTCTTGTATTAATTAATTTTTCCTTTTGTGAATCTATTCTCACTTTTCATTAAAGAATTCAAAACCTTTGTCTGATAGTGAATCCCTAGACTTTAACGGAGCACGAGTGACGGTGACCAAGGACCAACTCTATGTATTCAGGCATAAAAACGGCGGCAATTAACTATAACATATTTAAAGCATCGTCTTTTTATCAGTTCTTTAATTTTGAGCAGGCCTCTGCAATTCTGGTGCAAGCCTTACTCAACAAATCTTCACTGGATGCATATGATACTCTAAAAAATCCCTCTGCACCAAATGCGGCCCCAGGTACAACCGCAACTAATGCTTCGTTTAATAGGTAGTCTGCAAAATCTACAGAGCCGTTAATGATCTTTCCATCTGGTCTTTTTTTTCCAAAAAAAGCCTCACAGTTTGCGAAAGCGTAAAATGCTCCATCAGGTTTATGGCAGGTTATATCATCAATATTATTAAGCATCCCCACAACCAAATCTCTTCTTTTTTGAAAGAGTTTATTATTTTCGCTTATAAAATCCTGAGGCCCGGTCAAAGCTTCAACAGCTGCTGCTTGGCTTATAGAGCAGGGATTAGAAGTGCTTTGAGATTGTACCTTAGACATTGCCTTTATTATATCAACATTTGCGGCTGCATATCCTATTCTCCAGCCTGTCATTGAATAACTCTTTGAAACTCCATTTATAGTTATTACCCTATCAGCCAATTTAGGCTCCACAGAGGCAATTGTAGAAAATTCAAATCCATCAAAACACATACTTTCGTATATATCGTCTGATAATATTAGAACATGCGAATGTTCTAAGAGCACGCTTGCTATCTCTTTAATTTCCTCTCTTGTATAAGCAATACCTGTAGGGTTGCTAGGGGAATTGAGCATGAAAAACTTTGTTTTTGATGTAATAAGTTTTCTCAATTTTTGTGGTTTGATTTTGAAGTCATCTTCTTGTGTACACAAAAAGATGACTGGCTCTGCTCCAGTAAGCTTTACCATATCTGGGTAAGATACCCAGTATGGAGCTGGTATTATAACTTCATCACCTGGATTAAGACATGCAAAAAGCGCGTTAAATATTAGATGCTTAGCGCCGCAACCTACTAAAATTTGTTCTTGTGAAAAGAGCAAATGATTATCTCGAGAAAATTTCTCACAGATAGCCTGTTTTAGTTCAGGAATACCTGAAACGGGCGTATATTTTGTCTTCCCTTCATTTATTGCACGTATTGCTGCCCGTTTGATATGTTCTGGTGTGTCAAAATCAGGCTCACCTGCACTCAGAGATATTAGGCACTGTTAACAAAGGTTGTATTTAATAGATGCTAAAGCTATAAAGGCAAGGAAAGAGAGATCGGATTTCTCAAATCGTAATGCTAAGCGTCGATTTTCTTTGAGTTTAGCGAA
>NZ_JARGYT010000025.1:0-16319 GCF_034470605.1 Candidatus Cyrtobacter comes | reverse complement strand
CGCTAAACTCAAAGAAAATCGACGCTTAGCATTACGATTTGAGAAATCCGATCTCTCTTTCCTTGCCTTTATAGCTTTAGCATCTATTAAATACAACCTTTGTTAACAGTGCCTAAGAAAAAAAGTAGAAGAAAAAACACATAAAGAAGGGATAGCAGCCGTTTTAGAAGCCGTACCTATACGTTCCAGGTCTCATTTAAAAATAGCGGCGGAAAGTAGTATAAAAAGGGATGGGGATAAAAATTTTGGTATTAAAGCTATAGCCGGAGAAAGTGTCAGCTCGTTGCTCAATGATGCTAAAGATAGTGCTGTACAACCGCATAATAATAGCTTGGTTAGCCACCTAGTATCGAAGTCAATAAATTATACAATTTTCCCACCGCTCACTAATGCTGCTAACATAATTATTGATAAATTATTTGGCAATAATACAAAATTGCCAAGCTACGGTACGATAGTTGAATACATGAATGAGGCAAGATTATCGCTTGCTGCCATAAATACACTTGCGGTTGCAAACACTTATAGTGCTAGTAAATGGGTTACACAAAACATACGAAACCTAGTTGAGGGTTATAATCAACAATCTTTAGAAAAATAAATTTATTGTCTATTATGAAAGATAACTTTGATATAATAGGTTTTATTAATGCGATTGGCAAAATAAGACTTGCGTTCCTTAATTCCCCTACAAAAGGCATTGCAATTTTTGAAATAATAATATTACACCGCACAAAGCAAGGCGGGTTATTAGAAGATTTGATCATGTATTTATCGAATTTTGGTAATAATGAAAAAAATCCCCAAAATGCGACGATAATAAAAAGTCTTGAAGCTAGTGTAAAGTTTATAGTACTACAACTAAAAGATGAAAGGGCTCTGAAGATACTAAAACAAGCAAGGGACTCAGTTATTGATGAAATAAGTACAAACCTTATAATACAAGCTGCCCAAGCCTGATTAATAACAGTATTCAGTAACCTAGTCTGCGCTGAATTCTATAGGTATAGAATTTGCTAAAAGTGAAGATCTATACTTAACTATATTAGATACCGAGCAGTCTAGCAGATTTATAGAGACGATTCCAAACATTTTTTATTTACAAACACATGGTGCTACCACATGCAAACACTACCTAAGATCTGGCAGTGTTTGCTATATAGCTAAGTCAGTATAAAGCGTCATATAAAATAGGAGTTAAGAAACTAGAGCAATTATTGCGCCATTTTATACTATCTTAGCTATAGATATAAAAAATAACTTTAATCTTTATTAAAGAGCATAATAATTGTTAAACGCACCATCTTCCTGATATTTGCTAATCTTTTCGAGGGTTATCTTATAGCGATAGCTTTTTCACCAAACTTAAATTAATAGCTATCCAAACTATCTAAGATCTTTATATAATTTTCACCCTATGAAGAAGATAGTTTTGCCTTTATTCCAGCTATAGCCTTTGCGGGATTTAAACCTTTAGGACATGCCTTTGCACAATTCATTATAGTATGACATCTATATAGTTTAAACGCATCATCCAAATCCTTAAGCCTCTCATTCTGTGAATCATCACGGCTATCTTCTATCCACCTATAAGCCTGCAATAGGACAGCAGGGCCAAGGTATTTATCCCCGTTCCACCAATAACTCGGACAGCTAGTTGAGCAACATGCGCAAAGCACACACTCATATAAACCATCAAGCTTCTTTCTATCTTCATCACTCTGCAACCTCTCTTTGCCGCCCTTTGGATGTTGGTCTGAGCGCAACCACGGTTTAATACTAGCCAACTGTTTATAAAAATCAGAAAGGTCACATACCAAATCCTTTATCACATTCATATGAGGAAGCGGATATATTACCAACTCACCTGAAGAGGATAATTCAACATCTTTTATACAAGCAAGCGTATTCACGCCGTTGATATTCATAGAGCAGCTACCACATATCCCCTCTCTACAAGATCTTCGAAATGTAAGCGTTGGATCAATTTCATTTTTAATCTTGAGCAGTACATCAAGGACCATTGAGCCACATTCGTCTAGGTCAATTTCATACTTATCCAACCTAGGGCCATCCTGTCCGGATTCAGGGTCAAACCTATATATAGAAATTACAGCACTTTTAGAAGGTTTTTTATCCAATTTGTGGTATTTACCCTCTTTAACACCACTTTTAAGGAATAGACCAAGAGAAAGCATATGAAAACAGATTTACACTATTTAAAGGTTATTGCTTAAATGAATTTATATCAATCACTAAATTATTAACAACTACTATAAACTAAATCTTATTATATAAGTATCACATCATATATAGAGCTGTTTTATTTGAGGTAGATATAGCTAAAGCGTCATAAAAATGGTGCATGACTAGAAAATAGCTTAGTTATCTTTTGGTTAGGTTCAACAAAATTACTTTTTATGTAATCATTTTATACTGCTTTAGCTGTAATATATAATAATATCACCTATATTAAACAGCTCATGCTAATTCAACTCAAATAACTATAAAAAACGGCTGAGCCCTCCAATCGCTAATTTAAAACCATCAAGCAATTAATTATAAGGGTCTAGCTACACTAAATAATCTTTGTTTTTAAACTATCTCAGCTCTTTCCTACATTACTACCTCCTATATTACTACTTTTTCGTTCGCTCACAGTACCACCCCAATCTTTTTGCTGCCCAACATTTGGCGATACAGCTTGTTTTTGGGTGGTTGCTACTTCTCTAATGAATTTGTCTAGGGCCGTCATATGCGTATTGTACTCTCCATCATACTTGGATACATCATCTTGCAACTTTGTCATATCACCACTGTTAGCTTTTGCAAGAGCTATGCGTGCATCCTTTAATTCCTTCATGGTATCAGCTAAACCTCCTAGTATTTTCACAATATCACCAGATTTTAACTGGGCATCTGAAAAGTTTTGTAATGTTTTTATCCTGGTTTCTATAGTATTGACCCCACCTTGGCCAGCTCCATTCACCCTGGTATCACGATCCTGTGTGATATAAGCATTTATCTGCTCTATTTTTGCCGCAACTTCATCCTTAATATTACTACGCTCTCCACGAATTTCTACTGTTAACTCATGAATCTTTAATATTAAGCTATCAACAGCTTCATGATATGCCTTTTCGCTTTCCTGCTGACTATTAAATACATCTTTAACCTCATCAGAATCCATAACCACTTTATTAAGGAGAATTGCAAAAGCTTTACGTTTTTCAAGCAAATCCTTTGCCTTTTCTGTTACATTACGTAACTGATTGTTTATTGGTCTAATTTTATTAGAATTTGGGTTATTTTTTAACAGCGGTTCTAATTTATCTAAGTGCTTGATCAAAATCTTATCAATGCCTGTACCATTTGTAACCTTCTGCCCAGAAACATCTATACTAGCCCCAATATTTTTTCTCAGCTCATCAATACTTTTTTTAATATCCACATTCTTGGATACTATACCCAAACGTACAAAAACCCTTGTTACTCTCTCAGATATCCAATTAAATATAGAGCGAACTATATCAAGTAAGCGCTGAGGATTAGAAGAAGGACTAGAGCCTGGAATACTAGAGCCTGGAATACTAGAGCCTGGAATACTAGAGCCTGGAGATGTACCAGGGCTTTGTAATGATGATGGCTTAGGAGCTGGCTGTATTGTGGGTTGTGGCCGTGCTAAAGCGGCTGCGGGTTGCCGAGAAGTAGATACCTGAGTGGCACGTGAAGAAGCGGGTTGTGGCGGGTTCTGAGGAGCGGCTTGAAGAGGAGGCGCCACAGAAGTTACATGTAGCCCTGATGCTTGTCCCTCTCTTTGCTGCTGTGGTGAATTATCCATCCGCACTCGTGATTGTATTGAATTAATTAATTCAGGTAATTTAAGTTTAAGGCCATCTAGCTTTTTTTTCTTATCATCAAGATCATCTTTAGAAGCATAACGACCGGTAAGTGCAGTATAATACTGTAATATATCTAGTATATCGTCAGCATCTTCTAGACCATTGTCTTTACCAGGTATTATATCAATAACGTTCAAGAGCGTGGCATCAGTAGTTGTCCACATATTATTAGTAAGCGTATTTAGTATGTTTATACCCAAGTAAGAGCGTATTGAATAGTATTTCCCCTCTTTATTGAAGCTCAACGCAATCTTTAAACTATGAAAAAATTTCTGAACAGTATCTCTGTCTTCTGCCCCATGCCCATCATAAACTGCCTCTATTTCAGGCAACAGCGATTGAAATTTTTCATACATGCCCTTAAGCACATCTACATAATCAACTGTCATTAACTTACCTGCTTTCTGCATATTTGCAATATATAAATACTTTATAACTCAACCATAGCGCAAGTAGATATAAAACATAATAACAGTAATATAATTATTACAAGAATTCTTACATAAAATTAGACCGTATTGCTTTTCTCTCTTAATATGTCTAAAACCTCATAATAACAGCAAGGCATATCTCTATAAAAACAGCCAGAAACTTGAGAGATCATTCGCCAGAAGAAATTGTCCCCTATTCTTTAAAGCATCTATTTTTAATCAGTTTTATAGTTTCCTGTATTCCGTATAGAGCTATAAAAGAGCCGAACCTTGGGCCATTAACCGAGCCAAATAAAGTTTCATATATTGCACAGAACCATTCCTTCACATCCATATTACATTCTTGTGCAACGCTATAAACAAGGTTTTGAAGCTCTTGTGGTGATTGCTCGCTCTGTATAGAAAGTTTATTTATCAATAGCCTAAACGCTACAAGCTCAGCGTTTGTTGGCTCCCTCAGAATCCTCCTAGGTTTTTCATATTTTAGAAAATAGTTTACCGCACCAGATACCATCTTATCAAAAAATGCAATTTCCCCTCTCTTCGGAGCGTTAGGCATCTTTAATATATACTTCCAAATTACCTCAACTGTTTCGCTACCACATGCGAATGCTAAGTGTAATAATAATGAGTAAGTGACATCAATCTTAAAATTAGGAACATTACCACAGTGCGCAGAAAAAAGAGGGCTCTCCATCTTTATTCGCTGATCTTGCTCATCATTATATTGATTTAAGAGAGTAATATACTCATCTACACATTTTGGTATTATTCCTATATGTAACTTCTTTGCTTTTTGTGGTGTGGCATGAATGAAAAATCTCAAAGTTTCTTGTGGCGCACAATCCAACCACTCATCAATGGTCATACCATTACCTTTGGATTTTGATATTTTTTTACCCTCTTCATCAAGAAATAGCTCAAAAAATATCTGATAAGGAGGCTTTCCACCTAATATAGAACAGATTTGGCTATAAATTTTACCATTTACAAGGTGATCTTTGCCATATATTTCAAAATCTACATCAAATGCAGCCCAACGCATCCCAAAATCAGGCTTCCACTGCAGCTTGCATCCACCATTAAAAACGGATGTCTCACATCTCTCACCATCCTCGTCCATATAACTAATGGTACCTTTTTCAATATCCATATCTATTATAGATACATTTAGCACCCTGCCAGTTTTTTGGCAGATTGGAAGAAATGGGCTATAGGTTTTTTGCCTCTCATCTCTAAGGGTTGGAAGCATGACATTCATAATCTCATCATACTTCTCCATCACCTTAATTAGCATTGAATTAAAGGTTCCATTTTTATAGCATTCAGTTGCGCTCTTAAATTCATATTCAAAGCCAAATTCATCTAAAAATGCTCTAAGTCTTGCATTCATATTATTTGCAAAGCTCTCGTGCTTATCAAATGGATCTGGTATTGCTGTAAGTGGCTTTCCTATATATTGCAAATACTCATGAGCTCTTTCCTTGATTGTATCCGGTATTTTTCTCATACCATCCATGTCATCAGAGAAGCAGATTAATTTAGTCTTTATTCCGCCAGAGATCATCTCAAATGCCTTTTGCACCATTGTAACCCTAGCAACCTCTCCAAAAGTCCCTATGTGCGGCAATCCTGATGGACCGTACCCAGTTTCAAATAACACGTATCCCTTTTGTGGAATTTTACCATCTATTTTTTCTAGAATTTTTTCTGCAGCCTGGAATGTCCAGTGTCTTAAGCTTCTCATCTAACCTATATGCTTCAACAAACTAGCGAAAGTAAATATAAACCACTTCTATACTTAAGTCATTACAACATGGTATGATTTTGAGCATTTTTTAGCATATACGAATAAAACACATAATAGAGTCACACTAAAATATCATAAAGAATCACAGAGAGGGTTATGCGGTAGTTATTATTGAAATATAAATGAGTAAAAATTTATTTTTGCATAAATAAATTAATTGAAAGAATTTCAGGTTTTTAGCAAAAATGGCAACCCAATCTAAATAAAGCTTCATGTATGGGTTTGGGCTCATTCTTTTCATTTGTAGGATCTATGATATTTATAGTACAATTGATGGTAACTCGAATTTATAATGAAGAAATTTTTTAATATATCGGTCTTTTCATTCCTTGCTTCTTGCATATTTCTAGTACTTATATCATTCTGCTTCTTATATCTATGTAGTGTCCCAACAAAAGAAAATAGAACATCGTTTATTATAAAAAGCGGCTTAAGTGCCACAGAAATAGGAAATTTACTGGAGAGTGATGGTATTATTAGAGATAGGCATTTGTTTAATATTTCATATCTAGTTATGAATCGATTACTGGGAAAAGTAATTATGGCAGGCGAATATTCATTTTATGCTGGAGAAAATATTTTTGATATACTTAGAAAACTTTTTGAGGGAAAGACAATTTCGCATAAGATTTTGATACCAGAGGGAATTATCTCAACCCAGGTGGTATGCATGGTAAATTCTGGTTATGGTATTTTAAATGAAGAAAAAGAGTATGAGTTTAAGAATGGTGAGCTTATGCCTGATACATACGTATATAAGTATGGTAATAGCAGTTACGACATCATCTCTAGAATGAAAAATAGTATGACTAAGTTCTTGGATGAGGAATGGAACAATATAGATGAAAGCATATTGGATGTTATCAAAAATAAACAAGATGTAGTCACGTTGGCATCAATATTGGAAAAAGAATCTAGGGTTGATGCAGAGAAGCCTATGATTGCTTCAGTATATATAAATAGGTTAAGGAAGGGGATGAAGCTAGATGCAGATCCTTCAGTAATATTTGCTATTAATTCTGGAAATAATTTTGGAATTAGGTTGTTTTATAAAGATTTAAGAATTCAATCACCATATAATACATATATTAATAAAGGGCTGCCTCCTGGCCCTATATGCAACCCCGGTAGAGCATCAATAAGTGCTGTGTTACGCCCAAGCAAATCTAATTATCTATATTTTGTATCAGACAATAGTGGCACCCACCGCTTTGCAAAAAATTTTAGCGAGCATATAGCGAATGTGAAGCTATATAAAGAAGCAAGGCAGCTTGTGGGTGTTAATCAGCCCAATAAACAGTGATAAAAATAAGGTAAGGATAGCTGTTTTTAGCCACCTTAAAACCAGTTTCATCACAAAATATTATGGCAGTATATACACCTAGAATAACTTTGATTCTTGTTAAATAATAATAGTTAAACGCAGCATTTTCTGACATTTACTAGATCTTTTTATGATTTATCCCGTAGCTATTAATTGAAGTTTTTTACCAAATTTAAATTAATAGCGATCCATGATGAACGCTGCCGATATTGTAATAAAATAAATCATACTTTTGCAGCCTTAGACACAAAAATGTGGATAATCTATTGAATTGTATTGCGAATCTTGGCTTGAGAGCCATACCTATGTTTGGTATTCTATAGCTGTTTTTTATTTGGAGGTAGATAGATAACACCGCCTATATTACAGTCTATGCTAATTCAGCTTAGATGATTATATACGATTCAATAAGACTAAAATGCGCAATATAACAAAAGTATTGATACGCCTTAAATCAACTTACATGCTTAAAAAATATAGAAACGATACTATGGCTGAACACTTCCATATGCCTTTTGCCAACATGAATCACCAGAAAAAAGGTGCCTAATATCAGGAATACCATTCTTAATCATCGCAAGCCTCTCAATACCAAACCCAAATGCAAATCCACTATATTCTGTACTATCTATATTCACATTTTTAAGCACATTTGGATGAACCATTCCACATCCCATTATCTCAAGCCATTTACTATCGGAAATACGAACGTCTATCTCTACAGATGGCTCTGTAAATGGAAAGTAGCTTGATCTCAGCCTACTCTCTATATCTCTTCCAAAAAAGGCCTTCAAAAATTGATTTAAACACCATTTCATGTTTGCAAAGCTTATACTTTTACCTATAGCCAACCCTTCTAATTGATGAAACATAGGGGTATGCGTAGAATCAAAATCAGATCTATAAACTCTACCAACTGATATCACTTTCAATGGTGGTTTATGATTTTGCATATGGTGAATCTGTACTGAAGATGTATGCGTCCTGAGCAGTCTATCAGCCCCTTTTATATAGAAGGTATCATGTAAATTACGCGCAGGATGATCTTCAGGTATATTAAGAGCTGTGAAATTGTGCCAATTATCTTCTATTTCCGGACCTTCTATAAAATTGAAACCTATAGAGGCAAATATAGATTTTATAAGCGAGATGGCAGACATTAATGGATGCAAATTCCCACCAGTTACCTTTCTAGATGGCAGTGTGATATCTACAGCTTGCTGTATTAATTCTTTTGCTATTTGTGCATCCTCTATATCTTTCTTCTTTTTCTCTATTTGGGTAAATATATATGATCTTATATCTTGCAATGCTGAAAACAGACTATTTTTGTTTTCAGATTCTAAGTTTTTTATTCTATTATTTAGTAAATTGAGCTCTGAACCTTTGCCTATAAATGAGGATTTAAAATTATAAAGCTTATTAATGGAATCCACATCTTCAAGCTCCATTTGGAGCCTAGCCTTGAGGTCAATTAACAGTGAACTTATTTTTTCCATACCTTTTTATATCTATTTATTATTTTTATTATCTACATCTTTAGTCATACCAATTGCATTTTTAAAGGATGAGTTATTATTTTTTAGTCCATTAGTATTACTTCCATTAAATTTGCTATTTATCAAATTACTATCTGTAATCTCTACATCAGTAAGATCTGAATTTGAAAGATCCACGTCTTCAAGATATGAATATATAAATTTAGCCCCTTTTAACAAAGAGTCTTTCATATTGATAGTTTTAAAAATGGAAGATCTGATTATTGAGCTAGTAAAGTTAGCATTGCGGAAATTTGCATTAGAAGATGTTAAAATTACAATTTGAGAATCTCTAAAATTACTATTTGGCATATATGCATCATCAAAATTTACATTCGTAATACGTGATTTAATCATATTAGAATTCGAGAGATTTGCTGATTCTGCATAAGAATTTGTAATTTTTATACTCTCCATATTACAATTTTTTAAGCTTGCTCCCATTAATTTAGAATCAGATATGCTGGCGTTAACAAATTCAGAATTATCAATATTAGCGCTAATTAAAGAAACATTATGCAAGCTAGCAAATTGAAATTTAGAAGAGCTAATATTTGATTTTGTAAAATCAACTTCATTTAGCTTAGAGCTTAAAAATTTACACCCTACAAGCTTAGCTTGTGAGAAATCTGTTAAATTTATCTTGCTTGTTGAGAAGTCAGAAAAGCTAAACTCCGAATCCTTAAAAGATGTATTTGATATAGAGACATTTACAAAAGTAGACGATTTTCCAAATACTTCCTGAAATGATGTTCCATCTATAATGGCATCTTCAAAAATAGACCCAGAAACATCAGCCTTCTTAAAGGTTGCATTTGTTAAATTACTTTTTGTAAAATTTGAGTCTTCCAAATAAGAATTTTCAAATTTTGCCTTAGTTAAATCGGAATTTGAGAAATCTACTCTAAGGAGATTAGCGCCAGAAAAATCAACCTCAGATAAGTCAAGATTGGATAAATTATCACCAAGATCATCTGATAGATTTAAAGTAGCATTTTTACTTCTCTGACTTTCTATATAATCAACAATATTTTTACGTGATAAGGAGCTTTTTGAAAGACTTTTTGGTTTTTTTATTACTACATTTTGCGCATCTAATGTAATCCGCTCTATACCCTTTAAGAGCTCTTGCGCATTATCTGCAAAGCAACTCTGCCAAATAAAAAGCGTAAATATAGCCAATATTTGTATCATATATGATGTTCAACCAATTCTTCTGCAATTTGTACAGCATTAAGCGCCGCACCCTTTCTTAGGTTATCAGATACAACCCACATATTTAAAGTATTTTTAGAATGTTGCCTAATTCTTGATACAAACACTGCATCTTCTCCCTGGCAATCTATTGGTGTTACATATTCCAAAACATTCTCAGATAGCATAATACCAGGAAACTCGTTTAATACCTCAAGAGCCTCTCCAAGATCCACCTCTTCCTCAAATTCTACATAAACACTTGCGCAATGACCAACAAATATCGGCACTCTTACACATGTAGCCTCAATGTATATTTGTGTTTCAAGTATTTTATTTACCTCACTCATTATCTTTTCTTCCTCTATACTAAAGCCATTCTTATTGATACTACCTATACATGGTATCGCGTTATGAGCTATTTGCCGTGGGAAGATTGTATTTTCCGGTTCTTTATTGAATAGCATACCTCGCATCTGCTTATCTAACTCCCTCACTCCTTCTTTTCCTGCGCCAGAAACAGACTGAAATGTAGTTACAATAACTTTTTTTATATTTGCTAAACTCAATAATGGCTTTAATGCCATAACTATTTGTATAGTGGTACAATTTGGATTTGCTATTACATTTTTTTTTGTATAGTCCGAAACCCTATTACCATTTATTTCTGGTACCACCAATGGTATTTGGTCATCATGTCTAAAAAAAGAGGAATTATCTATAACGATGCATCCAGCTTCAGCTGCCATTCTTCCATATTGATCAGAAACCTTCGAGCCCGCAGAAAATAGCGCTATATGGGTATCTGAAAAATCATAATCATCTAATGCAATAACTTTTAAATCAATATCCCCAAATGATACCTCGCGCCCCCTAGAATTTTCTGATGATAACGGGATGACTTCTAAGATTGGAAAGCTCCTTTCATGCATAATTTGTAGCATATTCAAACCAACGCTACCTGTTGCACCAACTACCGCCACTTTATAAGACATAAAAGCTATTATTAAATCTGCTTGGATGTGATAATATTACTTTTCGGTGTATTGGCAAGTTTTGAATGAAAAATCTATTACTAAAGCATGGTATGCAGTTCAGCGATTTATATACTGAAGCTGGAATAAAAAAATTGGATCATATATTTCTAAATGAGCTATCTTTAAGCGAAGTATCTTTATATAAAAAACTAATTGAGTATAGGAATACCGATTCATACAATCCAGAGCTTACTATAGATGTTGCATACTTTGCAGAAAACTTTATTGCATCTTTCTTTGGGATAGAATTTGAAGTTAAAGGTAGGGCTGGATATTATGAAAAAATAGAACCTGTAATTTCCTGTAATAGAAATTTTATCCAAAAAAAAGTAGTCAGGTCAGATATGCTATCTGAACAGGAAATATGCTCCAATATAGATAAAGCAAAACAATATTTACTGAGCATAGGCCTTGGCCTTCAATGCGAAATTGAACTGGCCACACAAATTAATAATTTTATGAAAGATGGTAATGAGGAGGGCCTATATCATGCAAAAATATATTCATGTTGGATTATGGGCAATAAAGATGCGCCACAATCGAACTGGACCTTATTTAAAGTTCCTGCCAAAAAAGATTATGATAAATTAATAAAGATAAAAAAAGATGAGAATCTTATTACATATGATCACTATGATAAGAATAAAAATGAAGTTACTTCGCTTTGGAATTTAAAATACTGTCTTTATTGTCACAAGAGGGGTAAAGATTCGTGTTCAAATGGACTAAGGAACAATATTACATATATAAAAAATCCACTTGATATCGAGTTAAGCGGATGCCCGCTTGATGAAAAAATATCTGAGATGAATTTTGTAAAATCTCAAGGGTTTATCATAGCCCCGCTGATAATTGTTACAATTGATAACCCTATGGTAGCTGCAACTGGTCATAGGATATGTAATGAATGCTCAAGAGCATGTATATATCAAAAGCAGGAAGCTGTTGATATACCTATGGTAGAATCACAAATACTGAATGATGTATTAAATTTGCCATGGGGCTTTGAGATATACAGCCTACTTACGAGGTGGAACCCACTGAAGAACAATGATTATATGCCGTATGTTAATATTGGTAAAAGAGTATTAGTCGCAGGTCTTGGTCCTGCTGGCTTTACACTTTCACATTATTTACTTAACTCAGGGGTTAATGTAGTTGCTATAGATGGGCTGAAAATTGAACAAATGCCTAGTGATATATCAGGCATTGATGAATTTGGAAAAAGGCACATATTCAAGCCAATATATAATATTAGTGAAGTTTATGGTGAGGGGGCGCAAGGATTTGGTGGTGTTGCAGAATATGGAATAACGCAACGGTGGGATAAGAATTATCTTAGGATTATCAGGCTGTTACTTGAAAGGAGGTTTAATTTTAGGATGTATGGAGGAGTTCAGCTTGGAGGTAATATAAAAAATGATGATTTAAAAACTATGAATTTCTCACACGTTTCGCTTTGTCTTGGTGCTGGGTCTCCTAATATACCAAAAATCAGAAATATTTTTGCAAAAGGCGTACATTGTGCATCAGATTTTCTGATGCAACTTCATCTTGATGATGCGCTGAGAAAGAACTCAAACACAAATTTGCAAATTGAACTTCCGCTTATTGTGATAGGTGCTGGGCTTACAGCTATAGATACTGCTGTAGAGGCATTTTTTTACTATGCCGTACAGGTTGAAGAGTTTTTATCTAAATCGGAGCTTCTAGGTGATCAGTTTTTGGATTCATTATCAGAGGATGATGCAAAGCGTGCAGAAAGATTTATAAAACATGCAAAATTATTACGAGGTACAAAAAATAAAAGAGAAAAAATCTCAATGCTAAAATCTTTCGGAGGGGCGTTTGTAGTATATAGAAGCCATTTTGAAAAATCACCATCATATAGAACTAATTACGAAGAATTAGAGGATGGGCTCAAGGAAGGTATAGGTTTTTTGGAAAATATTGAACCTATTGAAATAGAATTGGATGAAAGTGGTAGATGTACAGGCCTGAGGCATAAAGATGGTGTTATAAAGGCTAAAACTATCTTAATTGCAGCGGGAACAAATCCAAATTCATTGATAGCAAAAGAGCTTGATTTAGAACTTGATGGAAAATTTATTAAGAAAAAAAGCGGCGTGCTTGCAAAACACGGTGTGAGTTATTTTGGTGATATGCATGCAGATTATTCAGGTAGTGTTGTAAGAGCGATTGCAAGCGCGAAATATGGACATAAATATGTAATAAATGATATCAAAGAGAGCGAATATATAGCACAACACAGTTTTAGTGATGTTGATGATGCCTTGCTATCAAAAATTATTCGCGTTTCTTTAATAGCAAAAAACACAATTGAGATCATAGTTCGCTCAAAGCTTGCTGCTAAAAATTTTAAACCAGGGCAATTCTATAAATTTGAAGCCTATAAAAAAAATAAAAAAGAATTTTTTATGGAGGGGTTAGCACTTACTGGTGCAGAAATTTCAGGTGATTTGATCTCATTAATAGTACTTGAAACAGGTGCTTCTAGTAGCATGTGTAGATCTCTAAAAAATGGAGATGCTATATCTTTAATGGGGCCAACTGGAGAGCCAACAGAAATCTTAAGCAATAAAACTGTAATGTTAGTTGGAGGTGGTCTTGGTAATGCGGTGTTATTCTCTATAGGTAAAGCATTGCGACAAAATGGTTGTATGGTGCTCTATTTTGCAGGATATAAAGCAAAAGATTTTCTTTTTAAAAGAGATAAGATAGAAGATTCTTCAGATATTGTAGTATGGTGCTGCGATGATGATGTTTTGGAGATAAGAAGAAAGCAGGATCTTTTTTTCAAAATGAATATTGTAGAGGCAATAAAAAAATACAATAGTGTTAAAGATGTCCCGATACCTTTGCAAGAAGTTGATCGAATTATCTCGATAGGCTCAGATGCGATGATGCAAGCGGTAACTTTTGCAAGATATAATCAGTTGAGCAGTTCCTTTAAAAAAGAGTGTGATGTTATTGTATCAATCAATTCTCCTATGCAGTGTATGATGAAGGGCATATGTTCAAGATGCGTACAGAAATACAAAAATAATATAACTGGTGAGGAAGGTTATTTTTATAGTTGTTTGGCACAGGATCAAAATGCACGATATGTAGATTTTGAGTTTTTGAACAGAAGGCTTGGGCAAAATAGTCTTTTAGAAAAGGCCTGTTTTCAGTTTTTTAAAAGAATTATGTAAAAATTTCTTATAATTTATAATGTTGAGCATTTATTCATGCGCAAAAGAGCTTAACGAGCCTTCAAAGATGTAACATAAGATTTCTTAGTCTTAAACCATTAAATGTATTTTGTTGATAAAAATAGAATTTTCCATAGATTTCTATTGAAAATTCAATCTAAGCTGGTATATTTACACGTTACTGGTGTGTTTGCTAAAAATTCAGCATAATATGTTGCTTTCTTATTTTTGTGCAATTATAATGCCGCGTTGTCATTATTGTTTAGTATCTTAGTATGGCGCTTATGCAGAATAGTGGTTTTGAGCAAAGTTTGTACACCGCTAAAAATAAAAAAAATACCGTAACCAGAGAGCATTTGATAAAATGTATCAAGAGGGCTACAGGCTTTAGCGCAGCTCAATCATCTAATTTAGTAGAACAGATACTTTCTTTTCTTTCTGAGCAGATTATTCTGGATAAAAAAATCAGATTAAGGATGTTTGGCTCGTTCTCTTTAAGGTATAAGAATGCTAGAATTGGAAGAAATCCAAAAACTATGGTAGAGGCTGATATACCAGCAAGAAAAGTTATAAAATTTACACCTGCACCAACTTTAAAGAAGAGGATAAATAGCAATATAGATAATATTGATGGTTAGAAAGTAGGGATTGCAAGCTATGTGAGATAGTTTTTTTAGAGGAGTGCAATAGGGGTGGCTAAATAAGGTGTAATGTCAAATACACGATTTTGTGTACGCTGGGATTAATTTTGGCCTTTTGTCAGAGGTAAGAGTAGCATGTATAGTAAATCAAGTTAAGATTTGCGTATTGAAGAATTTAACTAAAGCATCGCAAGATGACTAATATGAGCTCTAATCCACCTCTTAGCCAAGAATTTCTCTATTGGCTTCAAATCATGTGAATAAGGAGGTAAAAAACCAATAGATTCAATAAGATCTTTTCCGAGATTTATGGAAGGAAGCATTATCCATAATAACTACCTGACCAGATTTAAGCTCATTAATTAAGAATTTCCCAAATCTCAAAAACTTGAGTATTGCAAGAACAATTAAATTGGTGCTATCTGCTCATTATTCACTAAACCGGCAATAATATTAGCATAATATTTTCCACTCTTTTTCCAGTTTCTCGCTTTTAGCCCATATATTTGCAAATGCCACTCTCAATATATAAAGCAATTATATCTTTTTATGATCGCCTTGTATTTATCTCGCTTTTCTGCTTCAAGGTATGTATTTTTTTATAGCTGTACTTTTTTAACCAATAATATGCCCATACAGAGATCATGTTAAAATGCGTTCCCATTTCTAAGAACTTAGAATTCACGCAACATCTTCACTTGTTATTCGTCCCTTTTTCCCCACACCTTTTTGGCTATTTCCCTCAGACTTATACCTATCTTGCCAATTTCTTACTGTATTTGATGCTATTTCAAATTTTATTGAGGCGCTATTGCAGCTGTTATAGCTAAGATAGTATATTAAATAATCACTCTAGCTTCTTAACTCCTATTTTATATGACGTTTTATACTGACTTAGCTATACCTCTATTTACATATGTTATAACTTCCTTACGAAAATCTGTATCATGCTGGCATTTTCCTTTGAATATCACTTATCTTACTATATACTACACGCAAATAACAATTTCTCGCTTTTTCTTGCCAATAACTCATACAAAAGCGTTATACGAAGAGCGCTCAATGGGAGAAAATAAGTAATTTTATGATATAAAAATAGATAACATTGCCTAGGCACTGTTAACAAAGGTTGTATTTAATAGATGCTAAAGCTATAAAGGCAAGGAAAGAGAGATCGGATTTCTCAAATCGTAATGCTAAGCGTCGATTTTCTTTGAGTTTAGCGAA
>NZ_JARGYT010000024.1:0-16449 GCF_034470605.1 Candidatus Cyrtobacter comes | reverse complement strand
ATATCTGGTTAAAGCAGGAATTGCTCCTAAGTTTAGGACCTGGACATGTATTAATTTTAGATAACGCTAGCTTTCATAAATCAGCTCCAACACAAAAAATAGTATAAGAATATAGATGCAAAATGCTATTCCTGCCTCCGTATTCTCCTGATTTAAATCCTATAGAGAAGTATTGGGCAATATGAAGGTTAAGATACCAGAATTACTACATAATGTCACTAGCTTAGAGCAAGCCATGGACCTAGCAATTTTATCAATGTAATTTTAAATGATAATATGAGATTAAGAGGATGAGAGATAGAAACATATAGATCAATTGCAAAAGAGCTAAAAAGAGTCTATAGTGAAAGATACGCCGAGATTAAATAGGAATTAAAGGTAATAGTGCGTATATAGCTAGAGTGCTGATAAAGAAGGGGTAGGAAAGGATGATAAAGTGGATAAGCTAAAAAAAATGGTAGCAAAGAAATAAAGTAAGTTATGACTTATGAACATAAGTGTGAAGACATGCTCATCTTATGCTCATAGTACTTTCAAAATAGGCTCCAAGAAATTTCTAAAATCTATATTTATTCAATATTGCTAATTTATGCTGAAATTCTGTAACCTCTCCATTAATACATCACAAACATTAGAGAATTTTTTTATTACATTAGTTTTTTTCCCTTTCTGCTGTACTGAGTAAACAACTTCTCCATTATCATATAATTTCATTAAGTAATCTTGGCTCGTAATTAATTCATCAACTAGCATTAATTCTTTTGCCTTTATTGCTAACCAATATTCACCAGTAGCAACCTTTTCTATATCCACTATAGGGCGATGAAATTTTATCATATCTTTAAAAACCTCATGCATCTCATCTAATTCTGATTTGAGTTTTTGTCTGTCTTCGTCTGTGTTTTTGCCAAACATTGTCACTGTTCTCTTATATTTACCAGATGTTATTTGCTCAAAATCCACACCCTTTTCATTTAAAAATCTGTTAAAATTTGGAGTTTGTGCAATAACACCTATAGATCCAATTATAGCGGATGGAGCTGCGATAATTTTATTAGCAATACATGCCATCATATATCCACCACTTGCTGCCACTTTATCAACAGATATAATCAACTCTATGCCAGCACTTCTTATTCTAGAAAGTTCTGCGGATGCAAGACCGTAGCCAATTATTGTTCCACCAGGGGATTCTAAAATTAAAAATACCTTATCATCTTTAGATGCCACAGAGAGAATGGCAGTAATTTCACGTTTTAGAGAATCAACGGCAGTTGCCTTAATATTTCCATTAAAATTTAGTACAAATGTCTTTGGTGCATTTTTATCTATATTTTTAATCTTGAATTTAATAGAGTCTGCTAGCTCTTTAAACTTTTTCTTTTCAAATACATTTTTAGCCATTTTTAGCTTAATCTTATAAAACTTCTCTGCTAAATTTTTGATTATTAGCCCATTATTCTCTTTTTTCTTTTTGAGTATATTCATTACAACCAAAAAAATTATAGCAGCGATAAGAATGGTTATAACTTTTAGTAAAAACGGTAAATAATCTGAGCAGAGCATTTTGAAATAAAAGAAAAAAGCGTAAATATATAACAACAGAAAAACACTTATTATGCTAATTTAGCATAATAAAATTAATAAACTATCTTATTGTAGAAGGTGAGGTTTTAGCTACCCTCTTAGACTTTAGCTTACTTTTATCATGCACAATACCAGCAATAAAATTTGAAAAAGTTTTATCACCCCTTGATTTCATATCAGTAACATATTGTGAAACTTTATATGTATATAGTTTATCCTTTTCATATTGTGCTATATCAGATACCAAATCATCATCATCAAATTTAAAGTAAGTAATGTAACATTTAGCGGCCCTCCTTCTGGTCAATGGCCCTGTTTCAGATAAAATGCCGAGATAAAGAAACCCCTCATCATCTATTGTAGGGGGGCCAAAACGAGCATATATATCATTTTTTGTGGTAACCCCCCTTATTATACTTGATATTTCTCTATCCGATATAAATGAACCAACTTTCTCAGTTCTTTTACTGCATGCACATAGACTCAATACGATTAGCAATAAAAATCTTTTTAATATAATTTTAACCATAAGAATCAATTACCTTCTTTTTTATTATCCAATTTCTTTTTACGACGTGCTAAATTAAGTCTTAGCGCTTTAGAGAGCTCCTCTTTTCTTTTTTCTTGTTCCTCAATTAACTTAGATTCTTTTTTTATCATATGAGCCCACCACTCTTTATCATTTTTAAAATCTGACTATTTGGTAATTTACCAAATTTTTTGAACATAGATTGCATAGATAAAAATTGTTTAATAAGTCTATTTATTTCAACTATACTAACACCAGACCCAAGTGCTATACGCTTTTTTCTGGAACCATTTATTATAGCGGGATACATCCTTTCCTTTTTGGTCATTGATCGTATCATAGCTTCTTGCCTCAACAACTTATTTTTTAATTCTTTTGTATTAATCTTTGCTGCCACATTACCAGAGAGCATACCTAATATTGAGGCAACGCCACCCATTTTTTTCATTCCTTGTAGTTGTGATAACATATCGGTAAAATCAAATTTACCCTCCTTAATACGCTTCACTAATACTTCAGACTCCTGTTCATTGGTTATACCTTCAATGCTTTCCCTTAAAGATTCTACATCACCAGAACCCATTATTCGTAAAGCTATTCTATCTGGGTGGAATTCGTAAATATCCATATTAGCCTCGCCTGAACAAAGGAACTTAATAGGGAGCTTTGTATCATACGTCATACTTATCGCAGCCCCGCCCTTTGCATCACTATCCATCTTAGTAAAAATTATACCAGACAATCCTACTTCAAAATTAAACGAGCTTGCTATGTTTAAGGCCTCTTGACCAATCATTATATCCGAAACTAAAATCGTCTCACATGGCTTTAGTATCCCTTTAATTAAGTTGAGCTCATGCATTAGTGATTCATCTACTTGCATCCTTCCTGCTGTATCAACAATTAATATATCATTAGGAGCAAGTTCTATTGCTTTGGCAATATCTATTGGTGATTTATAATTTTTATATGACAAGACTTCTATAGCATTATCATTTCCTAGTTTTGCTAATTGCTCCATAGCAGCTGGTCTTGTTGTATCAAGAGAAACCATCTTGATATTTTTATTTTGATTCTTCTTTTTTATCAACGAAGCAAGTTTTGCAGCTGTTGTAGTTTTCCCAGAACCCTGCAAGCCCACTAACATTATGACAGTATTTTTCTCTGATATTTTTAATGTAGAAAAAGCACCTATAAGTTTATGAAGTTCCTCTTGAAATAAACCCATCAAAACCTTACCAGGTGAGATACTCTTTTTTATATTTGATGATCCAATTTTTTCCTCCAAACTTGATACAAGAGCTTTAGTTGCACTCAAAGAAACATCAGATTCTAAAAGAATTATCCTAATATCACTCAAAAATTGCTCTATCTCTCTATCTGTCAGAAGGCCACGTGAGAGGAACTTGTTAAATATGGAACTTATACCAGAGGAGATACTGTTAAACATTTCAAGAATTCTTTTTACGTTGCAAAAATACAAATATCGATGAACAGGCTATTATGCAAGAGCCTATTATACTTTCCAATGATGGAGTATAGCCATACAATACATATGTTACAATACAGGTAATTGGAAATCTACAGTAAGAAAATGGCATTAATAATGTTATGGGGGCAAATTTATACGCTAAAAATATAACTACTACATTTATAGTAGAGAGTACCGCTATGCAGGTGAGTATATAGTAATGTGAGATATAATGCCCAAATCGTGCATTATATAATGCAACAGGGGCTAAAAAGATTATGCCTATCCAAAAAGAGTGAAAAGCTTGAACAATACTATGCTCAGTTCCGGATTGTTTTTTACAAATTATATCGTGAAAAGCCCATGAAAAACATGAGATAATTATTGATGCGGCGCCAACAAAGCCAATATTAAAAGACGGTTTTAGTGATATATAAACGCCTATAAAGCCTGTTAGAGTAGCTATTATATATTTATAGTTAAGCCGTTCTTTACATATTAATATTCCAAGAATTGTTGTTATAATTGGTGTAATATAACTGATAGCGCTTGCTTCATTTATTCCTATTTTGCTTATTGCATAGATCCAAGTAGTTATACCTAAAGCATTTGCAAATGCCCTAAACAAATAAAGAAGCCATGAAGATTTCATGGAAAACCCAACTTTTAATGCAATAGGGAATGTAAGAATAGAGCCTAGTATCATGGCAACAAAACACATCTCAGGCACACCAAAATACCAAGATAAGCTCTTAAAAAGAAAAGATGTGGTAATAAATAAAGAGATATTAAGTAACTTTAGCAAGATACCTGATGTACTTTTTGTCATATAAAAAACCAGATACAACTAAGTTCCACTCATAAACAGTTTAATATAATTAATATATGCTACTCTACTTTGCTACCTTTGGCAGATAGTCCAAATAATTCCCTATCCTTTTTTTTGGTTAAAAACTCATCCATTTGTACGGCTAATTGTTCCACGCCCCCCTCGGCCTTAAGCTTTTTTAGATAGAATGCACCTATTAATTCACCCCTCCTTATATCATCTTCTTTTTCTTTTTTATCTTTTTGCTTCTTTGCCTTTTCTATTCTAGCAGTAATAGCTTTTTGCAATTTTTGCAGCTTATCTAAATCTACTTTTCTGCCGCGCATTCACTTATAATTCAAAATTGAACAGATATGTGTGGATCATATATAAAAATATATTCAAGTAAACTGTATAATCCTCTGCTTATAAATTTAGATTTGAAAATTAAGTATTTTACATAACTTTACTGATTTGATAATCCCATCTTATCTAAGCATAAAATGGCTCTTTCTTAATTCATTTTATAAATTATCGAAATAAATATTAATAAAGCTTGGAGGTGTTGAGAAATTACTAGTGTGATTAAGTGATGTTGGTAGTAATGCTGCGTTTATATTACTCCACAAGATTATTTGATATACATGTATCTATCCTTCCTCTTGATTGGGCTCATTTTATATATATCATCCCATATAGCCTAAAGGATATATATCTAAGTTATGAAATTAAATGATATTAGAGAAAGCTTTTTAAGATATTTTAAAAAACATGACCATGTGATAGTGGAATCCTCTCCACTTATTCCACATAATGATCCATCACTGATGTTTGTAAACTCTGGGATGGTGCAGTTTAAAAATTATTTTACAGGCTTGGATAAACCGCAATTTAGCAAAGTAACAACAAGTCAAAAATGTGTAAGGGCTGGTGGGAAACATAATGACTTAGAGAATGTAGGTTATACCGCAAGGCATCATACATTTTTTGAGATGCTTGGAAATTTTGCATTTCAAGGTGCGTATTTTAAAGAACAAGCTATTCTTCTTGCCTGGAATTTTCTAATACAAGAATTAAACCTTAATAAAGAAAAATTATATGTAACGGTTTTTAGCGAAGATAATGAAGCAAAGACAATATGGAAAAAGGTTAGTGGATTTTCAGATAATAAAATAATAGATATATCAACGTCTGACAATTTTTGGTCTATGGGTGATACAGGACCATGTGGCCCATGCAGTGAGATATTTTATGATCATGGTAATAAATATGAAGGTGGGTTACCTGGTTCAATAAATCAAGATGGGGATCGGTATATAGAGATTTGGAATATTGTGTTTATGCAATATAACCAGGATATCAACGGTAAGAGAGAAGTGTTGCCAAATCCTGCTATTGATACTGGAATGGGACTTGAGCGAATTTCAGCAGTTATGCAGGGGGTTAATAGTAATTATGAGATAGATTTATTTAAGAGATTGATTGATGCTTCGTATAGCATCATAAAAAATAAACTTGGCAGCCCATCTCATAGAGTTATAGCAGATCACCTTAGATCTTCTGTGTTTTTAATAGCAGACGGAATTTTACCAAGTAATGAAGGAAGGGGCTATGTGCTCAGAAGAATAATAAGAAGAGCAATGAGACATGTACATTCGCTTGGATACGAAGGCAATATACTTTCTGCGCTATCAAATATCTTAATAGAAGAGATGCACAGAGCCTATCCTGAGATAAAAAGGGCGCAGGCCTTGATAGAATCCACACTTCACGATGAGGAAGAAAGGTTTTCAGAAACATTATCAAGGGGTATGAGAATTATAGAAGGAGAAATATCTAAAATATCTAGTGGTGGTATTTTAAGTGGTGATAAGGCCTTTCTTTTATATGATACATATGGATTCCCGCTTGATTTAACAAAAGATTTTTTACTACAGCATAATATATCTGTAGATGAGAAGAGATTTGAAGAAGCAATGCTTGAACAAAAGCAAAGGAGCTCTTGGAAAGGTTCTGGAGAAAGTATGCAGGATAAAATTTGGTTTGAGTATTCGCTAGTGCCAACAAATTTTTGTGGATATGAAAGATACGAGTGTACAGCTGATATCTTGGGTATTGTAAAAGATGGCGTAAGAGTGGAGAGTGCACAAGGTGGTGAGGTTTTTATAATATTTAATCAAACCCCATTTTATGCAGAATCTGGCGGCCAGGTGGCAGATACAGGAGTGGCAGGTATACACAGTGTGCTTGATGTACAAAATGGTGGTAATGATCTTTTTATACACAAAGTCCTTTTGCATGATAGCGTAATGATTGGTGATGTACTCAATCTACATGTTGATATAAAGAGGAGGAATAAGATAAAAGCAAATCACTCAGCGACTCATATTTTACATAAGGCTCTTAAAGATATTCTCGGCCAACATGTTGTGCAAAAAGGCTCATTGGTTAATGAGTCTAAATTACGATTTGATTTTGCTCACAATAGCAAACTACCGGAGGGTGTTATACTTCAGATAGAAAAAGTAGTAAATGAACATATAGTAGCAAATTGCCAGGTATCTATTGATTTTATGCAAAAACAAAAAGCTATTGAAAGAGGTGCTCAAGCATTATTTGGTGAAAAGTATGGTGATGAAGTCAGAGTTATAGCAATGGGTGATTCTATTGAGCTTTGTGGTGGAACTCATGTAAATAGAACGGGCGATATAGGGCTATTTAAGATAGTATCAGAGGAGGCTATTGCATCTGGTATAAGAAGAATAGAAGCGCTAACTGGTGAAATTGCTTTTGAATTTTTAAGTAATAAGAGTAGCTCTATAAAAAAGATTGCTGATTTTTTAAAAACTAAAGAAGAGGGGTTGTTGGATGAAATAAAGAACTTAAAGCAAAAGAATGGCATTCTTGAAAATGAATTATCTATATTCAAAATAAAGCAGCTTTATGCCACAGCCTCATTTGAAAAATTGAATCATGTATATTTTACTATAATTGAAACAGATCAATTTATTGATTTAAAGTTAGCTCTAGATCATATGAGGTCTAAAGATTCTATTGTAGTTTTACTTATAAAGGATAGCACTATGTGTATCTTTTCTTATTCTGCCCTTGTATCTGCTGCTGATGTATTGGGAGAATGCATAAAGAATACTGCTGGAAAAGGCGGTGGAAGTAAGTTGATGGCTCAGGCTGGGGGGTTTAGTATATCTGATAACCATTGGATAAAAGAGAATATAAAAAAAATAATATGCAAAATAGAAGAAAAGAAGAAATAGAGGCGCTTGAAAAAGAAATAGAGAGGCACAATCACCTTTATTATAATCTTGATTCACCAGAGATAAGTGATCAAGAATATGATGAACTATGTAAGAGATTAAAAATCCTACATGAACATTCAAGTGTTTTAGATAGAGTTTCTGGTGAAGTAGATAAAAAGTTTAATAAAACTAAGCATTTAAGAGGGATGCTATCTCTTGATAATGCATTTTCTTTTAATGAAGTGGAGAGCTTTATCAAAAGGGGGCAAAAAATATTAGGCATAGATTTTTTTCCTGAACTATTTTGTGACCCAAAGGTAGATGGTTTATCATTTTCGATAATTTATTCTAAAGGAAAAATATCAAGGGCAGTTACTAGAGGTGATGGAAGATATGGTGAAGAAATAACGGAAAATATTAAGGCAATACACTCTATGCCGATAGAAATACCATTTTTTGAGGATCTTGAGGTTAGGGGAGAGGTATATATGGAAAATACAGAATTTGAGAAGTTAAATTATCAAAGGCAAGAAGATGGGGAGATGTTATTCGCTAATCCAAGAAATGCTGCAGCTGGCTCATTGAGGCAGCTTGATCCGGCTATTACAAAAAAGAGGAATTTAAAGTATATAGCATGGCAAGCATTTTTGGAGAGTGGTCAAAAGCATAGTGAGGTAATCTCATTTATAAAGAATTTAGGATTCATAACTAGCAATAATTCATCTGTATGTAGCTCAATTGAAGAGCTGGAAGCCTATTATACATTGATGGAAAATAAGAGGAGCTCTCTTTGTTATGGAATAGATGGCCTTGTATATAAGGTAAATGATATAAGTTTACAAAATGATTTAGGTAACACTAATAAAGCCCCAAGGTGGGCTATTGCACATAAATTCTCCTCTCAATCTGCTATTACAAAATTGAATGATATAACAATACAGGTTGGCAGAACAGGTGTTTTAACGCCAGTTGCAGAGCTTGAGCCCATAAACATAGGTGGCTCCATAATATCCAGAGCCACTCTTCATAATATGGCCGAAATCACACGAAAAGATATAAGAATAGGTGATTACGTTATTGTAGAAAGGGCAGGGGATGTAATACCATATATCTCTTCATCTAAGCATGAGCTTAGAGAGCCGGATAGCAAAGTTTTTAATATGCCAGAAAAGTGCCCATGCTGCTTAGGGTCATTAATTAAAGATGGAGATATCATTATCAGATGTATAGCAGGATCTAGGTGTGAATCACAGGTAATAGAATCTATAAAGCATTTTGCCTCTAAGAAAGCTGCTAATATTATAGGGTTGGGTGCAAAGCAGATAGAGGATTTATTTAGGCGTAATATTATAAAAACACCTATAGATATAATGAATCTTAAAAAGTATATGTTGCGTGAATTAAGGGGGTTTGGAGAAAAATCAATAAATAATATTTTATTATCTATAGAATCTGCAAGAGATATTACAATATCAAGATTTATATATTCACTTGGAATTAAAAATGTTGGACAAGTTAATGCGGAAACTATAGCAGCTCACTTTGAAACAATAGAGGAATTATCTCAAAGTTCGCTTCAAATATTACAAAATATTCTAGGGGATGTTGTTGCATCATCACTCAGAGAGTATTTGAATGATAACCAAGCATACATTACAGAGCTAGCTTCGCACTTTAATATACAGAAAAATAAGATAAGTAAGCATAGTCAATTATATGGAAAGAAGGTTGTTATTACAGGAACATTTTCTATAAGTAGAGATAAGCTGACTGAAATAATCAAGAATAATGGCGCTAAGATCATGGCTGGTATTTCTAGTAATACGGATATGTTAATAGTTGGGATGTCGCCCGGATCAAAGCTAGAAAAGGCTAAGAAGTTGGGAATAAGAATAGTAGATGAAGAAGTTATTAGAGAAATGATATGATTATATATGAAATTCTATCATAACTAATGAGACTCTCTATTATTATTCAGATAAAGAGCAGGCTGAGTTATTGATTGTTTTTTATATACAAGTCTTTGATTACTATGTTATAATTCAACCCATCTACTTTATTAAAGTTGTTTTTTGCATGCAAATTCAAAAAGAATTAACACCACTTGGATTCATTATTCAAAATGCTACCTCAATGTGCGCTTATGATTTTAATCGATTTAACTCCCGTCTAGAATCAGCTCTTAAATCTGGGGTGTTAGGCGCGCTTGATAAAGATTCGCTTCTTTTATTTCTTGAATATTCTAAAAGTAAGAGCACTTATGATTTCAATCTACTTCAATCCCGTCTAGAATCAGCTCTTAAATCTGGGGTGTTAGGCGCGCTTGATAAAGATTCGCTTCTTTTATTTCTTGAATATTCTAAAAGTAAGAGCGCTTATGATTTCAATCTACTTCAATCCCGTCTAGAATTAGCTCTTAAATCAGGAGTGTTAGATATGCTTGCTGAAAAAAGCATTCCTCATCTAAAAGAAGCAAGTATAAATCAGTGCTGCGCAGGTATAACAAAATATGCAGATATGGATGATCATAATTGTGATCCTTTACATGAATTTCATTCTAATGATTCCTTAGATATTCATTAGAATAATATAATAAAATTATACAGCACCAGAAGGTTATTGTTACAATAACCTTCTTTCTAAATATAGCTATATAGCTAGATCGCCATAAAAAAGTTACATCTTGAAAACACTTTAGTTATCCTTGAGTATTGCTAAATAACTCATTATGCAATCATTATAGCAAAAAATAAGATACTAGGCATCTAACTCCAAATTAGGTTCTGATATAGTATATATAATAGAGATCAAATTACTCAAATAAATTCAAGCTATACTTAAATAAGTTCTAAATGTTACTGTAATCCCTTTCCAAATACCTCATCCTTAAAAACCCCCCATATATTAGTTTTTAAAATCCAGCCCTTTATATTTTCGTCATATAATAAGCACCAATCTTTATTGCATTTTTTTACTTGCATGATGAGCCCTTTTTCCAAAATGGACATAATCCTTGCATTCTGTTTTGGTAATCTATAAAGGGATATCTTACCATTTGCAGTAGTTATAGCAAATCTAGCACTCTTTATTCCACTTGAATGAACCCACCCCTCCTTATTATCTACATCCTTTGCCATTATCCAACCATCTTGTTCATCTATAACTATCAGTGGCATGTTCTTACATTCATACGTAGCCTTGATAGGATATTGCATTCCAGGCCCAACTCTAAGATTGGTTATATTAGATTTAAGAGTTACAAATCTTGGAACATGTAGGGAAAATGCTGATTCATAAAATAAACAAGAGGTTAGTATAAAGGCAGTTAATTGAATAAAATAACTCATTCTATTTTAACTGAAACTTTTTCAGAATGATTAAAGACTACTTCTTTTGCATTTGAAGCATTTTTTATATCTAAAACTACTGAATCATCTAGAAGTCCAGAAATTGTTAATTTACTTAATTCGGCACTAAGTGGCATATTATGCTCTGATTTAAACTTTCTAATCATCTCAATAATCCCCATTGAATGCTCACCTGCAGCAAGAACAATTTTTGCATCATTGTGAAGAAGCGCTTTTGGCCATGAGCCTCTTTCATGTATTGAGACTCCTTCATTACTATAAATAGAGTGGTATAGCTCTTCCGTGATATGTGGAATAAATGGAGCAAACATCTTCAATATATTAAGAAATGAAAACCACATAGTATAAACAGCGCTATCGGATTGAGCACCTAATTTTGCATATAACCTCTTTTTCACTAACTCTATATAGTTATCGCAATATGTTGTGAAGAAAAAATACTCAATTTTACTTCTTGCAGAGGAATATTCAAAGCTTTTCATACTAGATGTAACAAACTCTAAAACTTGGTCTAATGAATGTAAAATCCATAAATCCAGCGTCTGATTTACTCTATCAATTTTTGGCCGCTCATTTAAATTAGAGATATGAATGTTTAAAAATTTTGCTACGTTCCAAAGTTTATTGATTAATTTTTTACCAGCCTTAAATGCATCCTCAGAATATATTATATCAGAACCTAATTTGGAATTAGAGGCCCAGTACCTTATTACATCCGCACCCTTTTCTTGAATAAGTGATTGTGGTGTTATGACATTTCCTTTTGATTTACTCATTTTTGTCTTATCATTTGCAAGACACCACCCACTAATCATAACATTTTTCCACGGTATAGTATTTTGGTGATGAAAAGCTTTTACAATACTGGCAAATGCCCATGTCCTTATTATTTCATGCGCCTGTATTCTTAAATCAGCGGGAAACAATTTTTTGTGCCTCTCAGGATTGATTGCCAAGTTATTAGTAATTCCAAAACTTGATATTTGTGGTGTTAAAGCGCTAGTAGCCCATGTATCCATAACATCTTTTTCAGGCTCTACCTCCTCCATAGTATATCCGGTAGGTGCCTTTTGCATTGGATCAATAGGCAAATCCTTAAATTCTGCAACTATTACCTTTCCTTCTTCACCTATTCTTTTAGAGTACCAAACAGGAAATGGTATACCAAAATACCTTTGCCTTGATATGCACCAATCCTGATTAAGACCATTAATCCAATTATCTAGTCTTATTTTCATATATTCTGGATGCCAGGAGCATTCTGCAGCCTTATTCAATAGCTGATTAGAATATTCCATTGTCTTTATATACCATTGATTCGTTGGTATTATTTCCAATATAGATCCAGAACGCTCTGCACATTTAACAATTTGATCCACACTCTTCTTGCTTGCTATAAAAGAAGATCTTTCTAATTCTTTAACAATCTCCTCTCTAGCCGGATTTATTTTCATTCCAGAGAACTGTTTTGCATTCTGCAGCCTTCCATGCTTATCTATATGGTTATTAAGCTTAAGATTATACCTTTTCCACCATTTTATATCCTGTATATCACCAAATGTGCAGCACATCACAGCACCAGTTCCTTTTTCCATATCTACATCTTCATCTGCCTTTATATCTACTCTATCCCCGAAAATTGGTGTTATTGCTAATTTTCCAATAAATCTCTTAAACCTACTATCATCTGGGTGCACAAATATAGCGCTACATGCAGAAATTAATTCTGGCCTTGTTGTTGCAATTGATATCTTTTCACCTAATTCTGTATCAAACCCTATTTCATAGATAATACCCTTCCTTTCTTTTTCTTCTATTTCTGCCTGAGCTATTGCGGTTCCATCAACATAATCCCAAAATGTAGGATTATAACTTCTATATAATAAGCCTTTTTTATATAGATCTAAGAATGACATTTGCGATATTTTTTGTGTATGCTCACTTATAGTTTGATACTTATTATCCCAATCAAAACTAATCCCTATTGATCTAAATACACACTCAAATTCTTTTTCAAATTCTATAATTGTTTCTTGGCAAATTTTTATAAATTCATTTCTTAATAGTTCATGAGCTCTTATTCCCTTTATCTTTTCAATCAACCTCTCTGTGGGAAGACCATTATCATCAAAGCCTATCGGGTAAAAGACTGAATAACCAAGCATTCTATAAAATCTTGCTATAAAATCACCTTGCGTATAGCTATATATATGCCCCATATGCAATGAGCCTGAAACAGTAGGCGGCGGTGTATCTATAACGAAATTATCATCCCTATTTACCTCTTCAACCCATTTATAGATTTTGGTACTTGCCCAATAAGACTGCCACTTTTCTTCAGTTTGCTTATATATATAACTTTCGTTCAACAAGTTGCTACCATGAATCTATTAAGTGAGGCTAATACTAATATTTACACTCCATTATCTCAAGAAGATTTATGCAAAATCTTTTCTGATAGCTCCATATCCCTTTTATACTAAAGGATATATTTATATCTTTATTAGCCCAAGCTTTTCAAATAATATTTTATCCTTTTCTAAAGGTGAATTGTTTGCTGTTAAAAGCTTCTCTCCATAAAAAATAGAATTCACGCCAGCAAGGAAACAAAGTGACTGCAACTCCTCAGACATTTGCTCCCTCCCCGCTGATAACCTTAGGTACGAGTTAGGCATCATGATCCTTGCCAGCGATATTACACGAACAAAATCGATAGGGTCCACATCCGCCTGCCCTTCAAGCGGTGTACCAGGTACTTTCACTAATTTATTAATTGGCACTGATTCAGGTTGAATCTTAAGGTTTGCCAAAAATACAAGCATTTTTACCCTATCTTCATTTGTCTCCCCCATGCCTATAATTCCACCACAACAGACCTTAATACCAGCATCTTGTACATGCTGAATTGTTTCTATGCGGTCTTCAAAATTTCTAGTTGTGATAATTTTCTCATAATATTCAGGTGATGTATCTATATTATGATTATAAAAATCAAGCCCTGCTTCAGCTAACTTCTCTGCCTGACCATCTTTAAGTAATCCAAGCGTCACACAAGTTTCTAGACCAATAGCCTTGACCTCCCGCACCATTTGACACACTACCTCAAGATCATCATTTCTTGGCCCCCTCCAAGCGGCCCCCATACAAAACCTTGTACTACCAGCATCCTTAGCTGTTTTTGCAGCTTCTATAACTTCATCAATACCCATAAGTGAGCTCTTTTTTACACTAGTGCTATAATGAGCGGATTGTGGACAATACGAGCAATTTTCTGGGCAACTACCAGTTTTTATGCTAAGTAGCGTACTTATTTGGATAGAGTTAGGCTTAAAATTTTCCCTATGGATTTTTTGCGCCTCATATAATAAATCTGAAAATGGCAGCTTAAAAACTTCCATAGCAGAGTTAACATTCCATTTTTTCAAGGTATATTCAGCAATAAAATATGTTAGAGTGCTATAAGAACTATTGCAACAAACTGCAAGATGGTGGATTATATAGATCAATAGAGAAGCCAAAACAAGGCTTGATTGACTTTTCTACAAATGATTATCTAAATTTAAGAAATAATAAAGAAATTTTAGAATTTGCAATAGAGCTGGCGCACCAACAAGGCATAGGATCCGGTGGCTCTAGACTCCTTTCTGGCAATCATGAAATTTTTGAAAAATTTGAATCACAGATAGCTATAGATAAAAAATCCGAGAGCGCCCTAATATTTAGCTCTGGATTTCAAGCTAATTTCAGCGCTCTTTCCGCACTTTTGAATAAGGAGGCCCTTTCATATCAAGAACCTGTATTATTTTTCGATAGATCAAATCATTCAAGCCTATACCAGGCCGCCTTTTTGAGTAGATCAAAACTTATAAGATTCAGACATAATGATATGCAAAATTTAGAAGATCTAATAAAGGAACATAAAGGAGTAAAATATAAATTCATTGTCACGGAAACATTATTTGGCATGGATGGAGATATATTACCACTGCAAGATGTCATCTCAATAGCAAGAAAATACAATACATTTTTATATATTGATGAAGCTCATGCAACAGGAATATTAGGTAATGATGGCTATGGGCTATCAACAGATTATAATTTAGATGACATACCGCACCTCATTATGGGTACATTTAGCAAAGCGCTTGGGGGCTCAGGCGCATATGTTGCGTGTCCTAGGATAATAAGAGACTATTTAATAAATAAAGCAGCGGGATTTATATACTCAACAGCACCTGCACCAATTATAATTGGTGCAGCATATAAGGCTTGGAAAATGATGAAAGATATGTATAAAGAAAGGAATGCATTGTTATTCAATGCATCTTCTTTAAGAAAAAGGTTAAAAAACTTAGGCTTTGATATAGGAGTTTCTAATTCACATATTATTCCTATAATGGTTAAAAATAGGTTTAATTACGTATTAGAGCTAAAGGCTTTTTTAGCTGATTCTGGTATTGTGGTATCCGCTATAAGACCACCTACTTCACAAAAGGAGAAAATCAGAATCTCGTTTTGTGCTCACCACAATAAAGAAGATATAAATTTCTTAATTAATATTTTATGTAACTATGACAAAAGTAACTGAAACTGATATTCAACATGAAGGCGCTCCAATAGAGCCTAAATGTCGTGAAAATTTTTTTAATTCATTTAGATACGATTTAGTGTCTGAGACAAGGTATAATTTGCAGAGTTTAGCAGGGGTTTTTCAACCGTATTCTGAACAAAATCCACAACAACCATCCGACGATAACAAAGGCGTCAACAAAGTAACAACATTTACTTCTCGCGCACTTTTAGGAGATAATGAAGAAAGAACTATTTGCAAAGCAGCTGCCAAATTTCAGTTTAGTGCAGATGGTTATGGTAGATTTCAAGGCGGCCACGCTATAGAATCCTGGAAAGTTATTGGTTTATTGAATAAAGACGGTTCTTTAGAGACTAAAGTACACGGAGGGTCACTTAGCTATGGGCTTAATAGTGATTGGAAGCTGCTAGGTATTGAAGGGACTATAGAAGCACGTCTTTATGATATTCATCAATCATTAACCGATAACCAAGCAGATTGGCCTATACGCCCATCTTCAGAAGTATCTGGTGATGATGCACTAATAGAGTCAAAATCCACTCAAGATTGTGGTACACAAACAGGTGATAATGAATATTCAGCTGAGCTTGAAATACTACCTACTACTACATGTGTAGAGGGTTGTTAAGTTTTTAGTCACAGAAAGAAAGGCCAGTATTTGACATTTTTCCTCTTGAAAATTTATTCAAATACTGGCCTTTACTTGTATATAAGAAGCAATTTTCAACTCATATTTGAGATATAGCTAAGTCAGTATAAAACGTCATATAAAATAAGAGTTAAAAAGCTAGAGCAATGTGTGGAGCGGCGGATTTGCTTTGCCTGAGTCCATTTTTTC